>JAKAYH010000356.1 GCA_021826835.1 Thermoplasmata archaeon
ATGCCACTTTACCGGACTTGCATCATCCGTTGCCTGAATTACGTAGTCTTCTATTTCAAGAGGACTTGCAAGATTTTCAGTAGTTTTTCTTACCTCACTGAATCTTGACATAATCGATTCTGTCTTGTCATATTCAGTGAAGTTGCTTTTCTCCATAAGCTTCTTATCTGCTTTAACCCATAAATACCTTTTCACTTGAAATGGTATATATTTACCTAAATATGATAATAAGTGGAATCCCTGACAAAGTGGCGATGACGATGCAAAGTCTAAATATGTTTAAGATTTAGCCCATTAAGGGTCTGTGGGGTAGCCTGGTATCCTTCCAGCTTCGGGAGCTGGAAACTCCGGTCCAAATCCGGGCAGACCCACTATTAACTATGTTGTGGATGTTTCAAAAAATATGGAAACAAATACAATAGCTTACAATTGAGGCAAGGTTCCTATTTCTACTTTCAATGTTTTCTAACAAGAGAGTTAATAGGTATCTAGAACAATCATTTGAAATCTCTTTGTTTTGATTCTTTCCTAATCATTTCTACTTTGCGTTCCATTTCGTCTATGAAGTGACTTCCCTTTAACCCGTCGTAAAATGTACTTATTCTTACCCCTTCTCTGTGAACCTGTCTATTTATGAGGTCCAAACAACTCTCTCCTGGTTACTTCATTGAAGCTAAATTTTTGTAAAGTTCATCAGTAATAGTAACATTCTTCATGCTCTCAATTTTACTGTGAGAATGGTCTTTTATATTTTCACATTCTCTTTTTTTTGCAGTAGGAGAATTCAATAACTCTGACGAAAACGTAATTTCCATAGAATTTATTTTACACGCGGCCATGATTTCTTATATTTTGGTATCTCTGCATAGAATATCTGCCTATGGCTAATAAATTGAAAAACCTTCTCCGAGCTTATGTTCATAAATTCAAGCGATATATAACTCTTTAACAAAGGCAAGATACCACCTTTCTATTAAAAGGGCATTACCTTAAAGGTTATGAGTATTTTAAGCCGTTTACACTTTAAAACATATGTACAATAAAATTGTGAATAAAAATTACATTTCCTTGATCATTGGAGTCATTTTCCTATTGATTTGGATTATTTTTTCGACATTCGAGAACAAAGCGATCATAGAATCATATTCTTCTGGAAACCTCCAAAATGCCCTTTTGCAGATAGATTCAATACTTTTGCTTTCCATAATTATCTTTTTGACCATTATTCTGAATAAGAAAGGGGATGAAATCAAATCAGTTGCCAACAGCTTGCGAATCGAGTCCATGGGAATAGCAATTCTCTTCATTGCCAGCGCATCTTCGTATTTTGTCTTCGGTTGGTTATACTATATTTCGATTTATTACCAAATATTGGGAATCCCCACATTCCTTCTCCTCTTTTATTCAATATTTGATAGAGAATTGATAAATTCACTACAAAAATAGTATTTTCTCATAAAAGGAGAATAAAGGAAGTTATATAACTTTCTTAATCCCCATATGGGGATAGATTAGCTACAGCCTTTTAAATAATTTGGTAAAATTACCTAACATGCAAGAAGATAACAGAGAAATAACGATTATTGGTTTTGGGGGCAGTCTAAGAAAAGGATCATACAATAGGATGCTCTTAAAAGATGTTCAAAGGTTAATGCCAGAGAATTCAATACTGGAAATAACTGATATATCTAAAATTCCCATATATAACGAAGATGCAGATAATGAGAATAATATCAACATCGTCAATTTTAGAGAATCTATAAAAAGGGCTGATGGTTTCATTATTGCGACTCCAGAATATAACTATTCAATTCCTGGATTTTTAAAGAATGCCATAGATTCAGTTTCTAAGCCGGCCGATAAGAACCCTTTTGCTGGAAAGCCCGGAGTAATAATGAGTGCCTCCATGGGTATGCTGGGAGGATCAAGAGCCCAATATCATTTGAGACAGGTTTTAACTTGCCTTGATGCACGACTAATCAACAGACCTGAAGTTTTTATCAATTTTGCCCCTAAAAAATTCGATGAAAATGGACACCTCACTGATGAAATGGCTGTCAAATTCATTCTCGAATTACTTAATAAGTTGATACAGGAAATAAGGCTTGAAAGGAGTGTCCAAATAAAAATTTGAATAAGATTAACTTATTGATATTGATAGGGTCAACACTACTTATCAAAATATAAATTCCCGGTGAAAGTTTTGCTGCTATAAAGGATAATGTGGAAAATTCCGCTTTTAATTGCGTTAAAGTATGCGAGGAAATATAAACCACTTGCTGACACAATTGCTGTTCCCCCACGTACCGAATTTGTTTCATTTGGAATACAAAGGTTATTTGATGGCATTTTACCAATTGGTCCCATGTTAACACAGGCCGGGGTATCGTTTGAATAAATACAATAAGCAAAACCTGTTGTATTATTTGGCATGTAGAAAGTGGTATTATTAACACATTGCTTTCCGCCATAAATGTTGAGGTATAAATTCTCAAATATTGTGAAATTACAATAATAGAGAACCTTTTCTCTATGATTCATTTGCGTTTGAACAGAAGTTGAGGGTATTTGTCTTTGGTTTCCCGGATGATAAAAATAAAGAAAATAATAACCTCCAAACACTACAAAGAAAACTGTTATAATTACCAATATTTTCTTATAGTTTATGCCCAATGACGTCCCTCTGTGGTATACCGTTTCTGTCGATATAATACTTTCAAGATTTATGAAAATTACGACAATGAATCTCCCCTTACCATCTCTCCACTAAATGTCATATGAGATAGGTACGATTTGTCCTTTTATTATATTATTTGAAAATTTATGTGAAAGCAGCCATGAATTTACTTGAAATGTAGTTAACAATTCAAATTTAGCCTATAAAATCATTGCTTTTGTATATTACTTAGATATCCGTTGATAATATCATCGGATAGATGAGTGCCGCGCATATCAGCCCTTGCAGTTATGCATATCTTACAGGCAAGACGCCTTGCCCTCTTCCCTGTTTTCCCATCTGGTGCACCAGCTACCAGACTGTGCTTATATATAATACCGTGTTTCGGCGGGTCTGTTCCCTTGGAAAGATGTTGAAAAAGTGCTCTTTCAGCTCCCGTAAGTTGAATTGCAGATGCAGAAGACAATGCAAGTCTTTGAAGGCTTCCCGCCCTAGCCAGAAGTTCCGAAGCAAGGTTTGGTCCTATGAGCCTTGAAGTGTTTGGCATAATGCGTGATATTGAATCGTTTAGAAGACTTTCCAACTCTTTTTTTGTGTCCATAAGCCTTTTTCCCTCATTCCCAATAAGATGCATAGCTGCAGGGTTAAACTTTGAATATTCTTCCGAGATCGTGTTAAACAACTCATTCATAGTTTCAACGCTATGAAAATTTTCTGTAAAAATTGCAAAACCGGAGGCTCTTTCATAGTATAGATTGATGATCTCATCAAGTGAATTTAAAGCTTGAACAAGTTTTACAACGAATCGATCTTCGCCTAGTTCCTCTTTCAGCCTGACTTTGCCAAATTCAATCATTGCTTTCCTGAGATCTGGTTTGTTTACATTCTTATCAATCTCAGGGATTATGCCTTTCCTAAGTTTTAGAAATATATCAACATAATCTGTTTCTATATTCCTGAAGTAACTTATATTACCGTCTTTATTCGAG
>JAKAYH010000357.1 GCA_021826835.1 Thermoplasmata archaeon
ATCTGATTACCTTTTCTTTATTGACGATGATAATGTAGTTGGTGCGGAAACGTTTCAGCCTGTAATTGATGCCTTTTCTTCGCAGGATGACGTGGCAGCGGTTATGCCTTCAGCTATGTATCTTGCCAACCCTGAACTTGTCTGGGTATATGCGACACCGTTCAAAAAGGGAAAATGGGAGCATGATCTGATAGGCAGAAATAACATGAGAAATGTTGAACTGGAAAACAGATTATACGATGTTGACGCGCTCCCGAATTCAAGCATGATAGAAAGGAAAGCCCTGTTAAGTGTAAACGGTTTTAGCACTGATCTGAAGGTAAACAGTTCCGGGGACCTAGCACTAAAACTAAAATCGGCAGGTTTCAGAGTAATCGCAACGTCATACGCAAAGATATATCATGATGTCACTTTACCGGGAAAATTCGGTTACTGGTCGGTTCATGCCCGCAATGATCCGGAACGTGTGAAGCTTGAGATCTCTAACTGGTTTTCCTATATGCGCGAAGTGCATTCGAATGAAATGTTTTTTGTCTGGAAAGCACTTCTTCATTCAATGAAGTTCATTCTTCCAAATCTGTTAACTTATATCCTTCTTGGGGAGAAAAACAGGAAAAAGTTGATTGAAAATCTTGCAATTGGTTTGTTTGAGTCAGTCAGGAAATCTGAATTTAAGAAATAAATTATTTTTTAATTTCCATAACTTCGCGGTCGATGTGTCAAAAGAACTAAGGAAGGCAAATCTATGCAATCTTTTACCAATCCTGTTATCGAATAGGCCGGTTCCAAATATTCCCTCAAGCTTTAGTCTGTTGTCGAAATATGATTCAAGCGGACCATAAAATATTCTGTGAATGCCCTGGTCCGTCGTCACTTCTCTTATTCCCCCTCTCTCCCTCATCTTAGAAAGTGGCGCATAAGGCACTGAAAGAATCAATGTTCCACCTCTCTTTCCAACTCTTATTATTTCATTATAGACATGAGCTGGATTGCTGATATGATGCATAACTCTCACCATTACTATAAGATCAAACATACCGTTCTTGAATGGAAGGTTCATAAAATCGCACTGAATCAGATGTGTACGGGTCAACCTTTTTTTAGCCTCTCCTAGATTTCTGCTTGAGAAGTCAACCATATAAGTCTCACCGCTAATTTTCTCCAGTACGGACGTAATTCTTCCAAAACCACCACCCATTTCGAGCGTTTTAATAGGATTTCCAGCCAGTTTCTTAATAAGTTTCCTTTCCGCAAGGTCGAGTATATCCCTGTCTTTCCATTCATTTACGTAATCGTAGTTATCGTAATCAGGGGGTTGCACAAACAAATAGATCATTTCAACTAATTAACATTTTCTTCGACTTTATCCGCGTTTTTAATGATTTCACCATATACTTTCTGGCTTTTCCAGATTTTGAAGTATTCGGAAAATTCACGGTATCTGAAGTTTGGTTTAAACCTGTATAAAACCAGTGCTATGAGGAACTCAGGCGTTAATATCTCCTTAATTCCAGCATCTGATGGTTTGAACCCGATTCTCATAAAATCTCTATAGTGAAGGTATCCAACTTTAACTCTTGACAAATGATTCCTGTTTCTGTTCAGGTGATCAATCACTACATTTATGCTCAGGTCCTGGGCATGCAAATTACGGGAAAAAGCGTTTAAAGCAATCTCGTTGTCTTCATGTCTATCAAGATTCTTCCACCCACCAAGTAAGCTGGCGATCTTGCGTGGCATAATCATCATACCATATACCGAGAGAACTTTGCCTTCAAATCTTGAATGGTACTCGTGTATCGCCCTCAGGATTCTCCTGTGATCATAGATTACATCCATGTCGATGTTTGCAATTATGTATCGACCTGTGGAGTGCATGAATGCCTCGTTTCTCCCGGTGCCTCTGTTACTTTTTATCCTGATTAGTGATGTAATGATATTCTGTTTAAATAAATCAGATAGGTATTCGTATGAGCCATCATTGCTATAATTGTCTATTACAACCGACTCAAACCTTTCATCTAAAAGAAGAGGATAGATACTGTTTATAGATTGGCGTATTGAATTGATAGAATTGTAATTTGTAATGCATATGCTGTAAATTCTATCCCCTTCCACAAAATATGTATCATCAATTTATATTAATATGTACTTTTACGCGAAGTCTGAAAATTATATTTTTAACATTAATAATGTCAAGGCTCTATGAAAGATTTGCTCACTAAATTGGTTAATATTAATGGTGAATTAGTTCAAAGAAAAAAGTGACCGAGGACAGGAAAAAATCTCATTATCAAGTTTTATGTGGAAAGATACCCGATGATTTCTGGGGAAACGTAATGCAGTTAAACAGGTAAGTCAAAAAGCGATTGCAATATCATGCACAAAAATAGAGATTCTACTTGAGACCATAATTAAAGCCTCCGGCAATGAAGGGAATCGAGTCCTTTACACATTCTGTTATTGTGAAACTGATATTATGATCGGTCAAAAAATGAAAAGAAAGTTGATTGGCGGAGTGTTTCTAGAAGCGAATATAAATTAATTGTCAGAAAAAAGGTGTCATCGGGTGTAAACGTATCTGTGAATGACATAGTCAGACTTCACAGGTCAGAGGTTAAAATACGATCAATGCAGATATTTGAGTTTCAGAATTGGAGGATTGGTAAAATTTTTGGTGGGATGACTGCCAGAAAACTTGGATTGTGGGAATAGATGGCTATATTTTTTGCTTTAATCAAACCAAAGTTAAACAAAGCAAAGAAGTAGGGAGAAATTTATAGACAACTTTGGAACGGCAATTGGACGGCGCGATAAGAATAAGGGAATAATTGTTGCTATTTCATTCGGTAAAGGAGCATGTGTTGAAGTTGCAAGAGTAAGCATTCAGAAAAGCCTGAAGATTAACTTATTGACATTGAAGTAACTTGCGGAGATAAAGTAGGATTTTTATTTTTCGCATTCAGCCATCATAATTGTCATCAAGAATCATGTCTAATGTATTGTATTTTTTCCAATATTCCAAGTTAGTCTTTGTGTTTAAGGAATGCTCTTTTATATATGTTTTTTTTAACTATTGTGTCGACTTAAGCACCATATAACATCGCGTTTTAGTAAAATATATATACAGAACAATCATGAAGACATATAACCAGAGAAGAGCGACTGTACAGCAGAGTATAATATTGGCTTCAAGCACTTTAATAGGAGGTCGTTTTAGCACATACTTCGCGGGAGCGACGGCATCGAGATATGAGGAAACATCAAATAATCTGGTTGATCCTCCCTTAATGGTAGGGTGGGGGTGAGTTCGAAGATGTCGCATAAAGATGGTGATCCAGAAAAAACGAAAGAAGAATATGACAGGGATAACCACGCAGATCAGCTAAACCCAAATAACGACGAGTACGACCAGGACTGAGGGGCCCCCTCAGTTCTTTTTTTTTATAATTTGTTCTACAGGGTTGCGATCGAAAATCACAGAAAAAAGACTGTGCGGATTTTAGAAATATTGGATAAATTTATTTAATTTCAAGGTTAAGAAAGGCGATGATCAAAGAATAGGGAAAAAATCAATGTAGTAAAATATTGATGAATTTTCTCTTCTTAACGTCAGATTAATCCATAATCTCTGCTTTTTGTTCCATTTCTTTTTGGAAT
>JAKAYH010000358.1 GCA_021826835.1 Thermoplasmata archaeon
ATATCATTTACCAATGATTGTAACAGAGAATGGTATTGCTGATTCGAAAGATGAACTAAGGCCACGATATTTTGTTTCACACCTTAACCAGGTAGAAAAAGCTAAGGAGGATGGAATGGATGTTCGCGGTTATTTACACTGGTCTCTAATTGATAATTACGAGTGGTCATCAGGGTATGGTTTAAAATTCGGTATGCTGGGAGTCGATCTTAAGACTAAAAAAATTCAGATGCGGCCTAGCGCATTGTTGTTTAAATATGTGTCTCAAAACTGGGCAGTGCCGGAAGAACTGAAATGGATGACCTGAGGATTTTTGTCGAAATTATTGAACATATAAAGTAATATTCTAATTCTTCTAAATACGCTGTTTTTGTAAAATTCCCCTTAAAAAGGAAAAAATATGGCGTTTTATAATGACGCCCCGAACGGGATTTGAACCCATGTCACGGGCTCGACAGGCCCGTATGATAGGCCGCTACACTATCGGGGCTAAGCTGCCATATAGTTAGAGATTATATAACATTAATGACGCCACGATAACACACTGATCTTGGTTGTAAATGAATGTTTTACTATATATATTACAGTCTTTACAATAATAGAGTCAATGCTGAAATTATCAATCATTCCTTTAACAGGATGTCGGAAATCCACTATGTAACAAGCTTCCATAGGACAAATATAAAATACGATGTGTACATCTTTTGCTATGAGATTTGTAAAGGGAACCTTGACTTATACAGGAAATGATGTTAAGAGAGACCTGTATGTTGGATTTGAAGGAGATTCAATCGTTTATGCCGGAACTGATAAACCGGAAGGTGAATTTCTTGGAGAAGGAATAATTACTCCAGCTTTCATAGATGCACACAGTCACATTGGCCTCGATAGGTCCGGAGAGCCGTATGGTGAAAGTGAAGCAAATGAGAAAATGGAATCTCTGCTTCCTCTGGTAAGGGCGATTGATAGCGTCTACATGGATGACTCTGCATTCAAGGAATCCGTAGAAGCTGGCTTTCTGTATTCCACAATACTTCCTGGGAGTGGTAATATTATAGGCGGAATGGGCTCACTTATAAGGAACTTCGGTAAGAATATAAATGAAGCATTTGTTAAGGATATTGGCGTGAAAATGGCTCTCGGTTACAACCCCAGAAGCACAGTTGAATGGAAAGGAAACAGGCCATCCACCAGAATGGGAACCATAGCTCTTCTTCGAGAGAAGTTCCTCAATGCAAGAAAAACTTCTGCTCTTCTTGCCTCTGGTAAGAAGACAGCGGATGAAGTTGACCCTAAAACAGAAATATTCATGAAGCTTTTATCCGGTGAGCTGAAAGTTATGTGTCATCTTCACCGCGAGGATGATGCTATTCAGCTTCTGAACATGTCAGAATTTTTCGGCATAAAACCGATAATAAACCATGGGCTTGATTTTTACAGACCAGAAATTTTCAACTATATTAAAAGCAAAGAGATCCCAATGGTTTATGGTCCACTTGATTCTCATCCTTATAAGGTTGAGCTAAAACATGAAACCTGGAGAAACACAAAATTGATCTATGAGTCTGGGGCTAAATTCTGCCTGATGAGTGACCATCCCGTTATACTGCAGAGGAACCTGTTTCTCACAGTAAGGCATTTCATGAGATGGGGTGCCACCAAGGAACAGTGTATTTCGTACCTCACATCCAGACCTGCAGAGATCCTTGGATTAAATGATCTCGGAAAGATCGAAAAGGAAAAGAAGGCGTCCTTGGTTATCTGGTCTGGTGATCCGTTCTCTTTGGAATCATATCCAAAGATGGTGATTGGGGAAGGGAATATACTGGTAGATGAGAATTAACACCAGTATTTTATCTTTATATCCTCAAGATTAGGGGCAAACCTTTGCCTTATGAGATCCTTCAATGGAACTCCGAGTCTTTCGGCTTCCACACATATTCCGTAAGAAATACCGTGTTCAATTTTTTCTATTTTTCCGCCCTTTTCTATTATGTAAATGAAATCTACCCTTTCGCAGTGACTCTTAACAGTATCTGTAAACGGCTGGAGCCTCATAGGTGAGATAATAGCATTCGGTCATATATATTCATAGCCATTTCGCATAATCTACGCGGCTTATGAATTTCATTATCCATAATTTTAGGCTATTCTGAAAGTGTAATAAGTCTGATTGACACTTTCCCGAAGATTAGTGTTATTTCGTAGCTTTTGATGAACAAATTATAGCCCTGCATTTAAAATCATAAGGTTTATTTAATGGTTCGAAGACGTTTGTATGAGGATTTCTAAAAACGCACCATCTTAAACATGCCTTGTAAGCATAACATTTGTCCATGATTCCCATTATTCAAAATTTGTTTCCTCAGCACGTCCACAGAAATCCCAACGCCTTCAACAATGTTGCCAGGAATTCAGTGTCTCTGTGTAGACGAACTTTATGTCAGTGGTTCACGTTAGACCCGATTCTAAGGCCTCAGTTATATGATCCTTTCTTTTTACTCTCCTCCGATTATGACCTGAAACTCTTTCTTGAGTATAATTTGCATGAAGGTCTTTTGCACCAGTCCGCAGCCTATGATATTTTTTATGAAGTATTCTCGTTCTTTATTATTTATCATCGAATTTCTGAACTCATCCATATTGTCATAAAGATCATCTCATGGTACGGAACTGCCATCAAGTTATTTTTTTTAAAAAGTCCGGGATACTTTCCATTTCTCTCACCACTGAGAATATAAGATATTTATCTTCTACGCATTATCCCGTCGAAATGGAGATCCAAAAAGAGGAATTTTCGCCTTCAACCAGAAACCGGGAGATTTTGGATATTGATAACACTGAAGTTAATGCAGTGATCATAGGGGGTGGTATAACAGGAGCAGGAGTTGCAAACATTCTTGCCCAGAACAGTATTAATCCGGTTCTTCTTGAAATGAATGATTTCGGATCAGGAACCAGTTCAGGGAGTTCCAAACTGATTCATGGTGGTTTGAGGTACCTGGCACAGGGGCATTTCAGGCTCACAAAGCAGCTTCTTGCCGAAAGAAACTATCTTGTGAAAAACACTGATTTCATTCACATGCTTGATTTTGATATTCTTGTGGATAAATACTCATGGGGCAAATCAAAAATAAGACTTGGCCTCTTTCTATACGGATTACTTGGCGGAGGAAAAAAATTTCCCAGGTTTATCAGAAATTCTGGAAAATACAATAGATCCGTAACTGGTTATTTCACCTACAATGATGCCTTTGGCATAGATTCTGTTCTTGTTATACATAATGTTATTTCAGCGCATATGCTTGGAGCACACTGCCTGAATTACTGTAAGGTCAAGGACATAATGGAAGATCGGGATCAATACACCATTAAATTCGTGGATAAACAGAATTCAAAAGAGCATGTACTGAAAACGAAATATGTCATAAACTGTGGAGGTCCCTGGGCCAATCAGATTTCATCCAAATTGGGAATTCCTGAGGACAATTTCAGATTAAGCAGAGGGATACACCTAATTTTCAAAAGGGAGGACTTGCCTGTAGATAATTGTGTTGTTTTCAGATCCCACATCGACGGAAGGCAGATGTTTCTCATTCCTTATGAGGGAGTTACCATAGCTGGAACCACTGACAGTTTTGTCGATAGCCCTGAT
>JAKAYH010000011.1 GCA_021826835.1 Thermoplasmata archaeon
ATATTGCATATGATAAGTTCACCCGGTCTAAAAAATTTATAACGTAGAGAAAAAATAGTATAGGCGCTATCCTTATATATCTCTTCTTCAACGAAGAAGCCACACTAAACTTAGTAGTTTCCATAAGAGATAGGATAAATATCTTATATATAAATTGTTACATGACAGCGTTGGTCATGCATGATGTTTTCTAAATATGTATTAATGGATATTTGTGTGTTAAGTTATAAACTTTTTAAGTTTAGTTGTTGGTAGATGCGCCATAAGTGGATGCGATTTTTACTTTACCTTTATATATAAACATACAGGGAAACTTTAAGGCTTTGAACATAGTTTCAGACTTAGAAAAATTGATCATAATTGCAGAGATTGAACTACTCTCAAAAATATCAGTTGATATATTTGAGTTTGAAAATTGTCTAATCAGGAAAGAAACGAAGTAATGTAACAATACTCTCTTTTAGAATCTATGTATTGACATTTTTTAAAAATAAAAAAATAGACTGGTAGTATTTGATTAATGTTTAAGTGAATGCGATAATAGTGGTTCATTTAAATCCAATGAACTGGCTTCATTGGATTATCTGCCGAATTTTCACTATTTGTGGTGGAGAAGTGAACCAAAATTCATTAGGTATAAAAAGTCCCTTCGATAAAGTATGTACAATCTATCATTGTGAAACTGAGGGTGTTGTTATCTCCTGTAATTTTTAATAAAATCCTCTGAAGTCAAAACATCAACGTTATCATGGTTTTTTAATTCGTCCACCATTGAGATCAAATCCTTATCATAGGTAATAATGAAATCGGCATTTATACTTCTGCTTATCTCCATAAGGTACCAACCATTACCAATTCTGTTTAGCATTTTCTGATCATGGTCTAAGTTTTTCATAGGGAAATAGCTCAGCTAATCATCAACATCATCCATAAAGTGGCGGAAGTAAAAGAGATCAATTTTGCTCAACTTCGGGTCACTATTAACTATCCTCCCGATCTCTCCCATCAGGGCATCACAAGTATACGATGTAACCATCCCATTTCTTATCAGGTCCAATAACTTCTTGCTTGCAGTTCCAGCTTATCTGCCAAGAATTGCACGAAAAAATATATTAGAATCAGTTACGATTTTCATTTACAAGGTGCCTAATTCTATTAAATGCATCATTCAGATCATCAATTGTAATATCATTTTCGAGCGCAAACGCATCGAAGTAACTGTAAAGATTCTCTATGATCACAGCAGATTTTACAGTATATTTTTTATATTTTCCATATGCGTAGTCTAAGAGGTCCTCCGAATTCATTCTGTTATACCTTTCTTTTATTCTTGAAAGTGCTATTTTGTGGGGTTGATCCTGATTATTCCATAGTTCCTGAGCATCTTTGAATCCATCCGGAGTAAGGGCAAAATCATCCTCATCGTTCATGCGACCGGATGCCACCAACTCAATAATATCGCTGTCCAATTCACGCGAAAAAGGTCCATAATAATGTGGTACGAATTTGTATCCAACCTGTTGGGAAAAAATTGTCTCCTTCAGAAGAAGAAACATTTCTTTTTGAAGGTGAATTCTTGATGGTATGCTCTCATTATCCCGCATAGTGGAGCCTCTGGCGTAAATGAGCAATTTGAGTACACCCAAATTCTGCATAGTTGTCATTATCACTCATAATTATAAGAACTTCGCCACCTTTACGCACGCCAGAAGTGGAGATAAGTTATGTTCTTCTTTAAATTTATAAATATATTCTAACATCAATAAGATAAATAGGAACTACCTAACCTAATTTAATAAAATGGGCTGGCTGTATTTGATTATAGTTTTAAGTGAATAACTATTAAATGGCATCCTATGACAATTCTGAATTATGACTTACATAATTCGTCAAACATGTTATGCAGTTCTTCAATTTTTTCTTCCGAAACTTGAGAATCTTTGAGTTTCATAAGTACATTTAATGGCTTTAAATCTTTTCGATTTGATACTTTTTCAATTCCCAAAAAATCTTCAAAATCCGAGTCAAAAGTGCAAATACTTCGTGTGTACTTATTCTTTTTAGACATGATAAAATTATTTATTACCTGTTGTATACCTTTATCCCCATCTCTATCATACAAGATTGAATGTGTAATTCCAAGTTTTCCAAAAAGATTCATGTATCTATGTATATTATATTTCCCCATAGAATCCAAAACGTATATTTGTTTCTCTATATATTCACTTAATGAGTTGTTCATTAAATATTCAAACGCCACTTTCTCGGTTGCGCCTTCGCATATGATGATGTGTTTTGCAAAGAAAGATGCTGTTCTCTCAGCATCTAACCACAGGGAGTATTTCAGAGATTCTTCCTCCAGTTTCTTTTCAATTTTCCATGTTTGTTCCCCCACGTGATGTTTTCTTATTTCCTTTTTCAAGGAGGGGCTAGTTTTCTCGTCGTTCAGAATTTTGGAAAACTCTACAAAAGGACTGTTGTTTTCATTAAACAGTTCCTTAACATCCTCTGTTTTAAGTTGAAATATGTTGGTCATAGCATTTTGTTTCTTCACATTTAAAAGTGATCTAAGGTCTCCGATATTCTTGCTTACAAAAGTTGGAGAATGAGTTGATATAAGAATTTGTTGATTTTCTACACTGGCCAATTTGTTAAGGCCTATATTTAACTGTACTTGTTGAGAAGGGTGCAAAAATGCCTCAGGCTCTTCGAACAATAGGATGGTAAAGTCAGGAGAGAATGACCCATTTCCACCTTCTCCCTTTTCAACATATTCTGAAGATAACTTTATCAAAGTATAAATCAAGTGCCTTTGTAGTCCTTGCCCAAGTGAATTTATGTCAACTTCTTTGCCCAGACTCCTATCTACTAAATAATAAGAGAACAATGATTTTACGATCTCCTGAGGCTCCAGTTGATTTATCTTCATTCCAAAGTTGACTCCCCAAGAATTCAAGTTCGTATTTATCTCGTTCTTCAAGACGTCCATTGAAATGCCATCATCCGAAGTTTCCGCCATGAAGTCGCTGTTAAACTTGTCAATTATAGAGTTAACTGATTGGAAAGTTGGGCTTCGTGACACAACTTTTTTGAATACAAAGTTTACCATATCCCTAAATGGAGATTGACCAGAAAGTTTTAGAATTTCATTGGTTGTACTAATGTCGGGAATATGGATTACTTTTCCAAGCTTAGCTTGAGAGATATTCTTTGCACCATAGAATAAGTTAGTAGACAAAGTTCCATTTTCAAATCCATATATGTTGCTCTGAGAGCTTTTCACATATTTGTCTGACTTAAAATAACGCCTGACCTTCAGAACATTATCATTAGTTTTGTAACTTTCTTTCAGATTTGTTTGTTCCCCTTCTGTTGTCAGGAATTCCAATTCAATCCAGCTTTCTTCGTCTGTCTTAAATTTTGGAAAATCCCTGTTTACGTCAAATTTGATGCCGTGGTCTTCGTAGAAGATTCTAAGTGCGGTAATGACATTAGTTTTTCCCGCATTATTTTCACCAACAAGCATAGAATAATTTTCTAAATCAAACCTGGCATCTTTAACAGACCTGAAATTGTGCAACGACACTGTACGGATTTTCATTTCTTCTCACCAACATTTCTCCTCATAGTTATTCACCTTCGAATAAATTGTACTTATTCAGACTATTAAATAGTATACGTTTAAATGTATTTATTACTTTCCTTCTGGAATATTGAAAATGCCTGAGAGGTGAATTGATACTAAACTCTTCCACGTAGATATTCCCCCAAATGCACTCCATATGAGAGAATAATGTGCTCGAAATTAGCTAGGAGTCTTATGAAGCAAAACAGAGTGGTGTAAGCGTTAGTGACGAGTGAGGAATAGATAGTAACTGGCGATGACTCAAAGGAAAGTTATAAGTAAATTTTAACTGTAGCTCCATTGATAAATATTAGAATCTATATGTGTATTATTATATCTTATTGCGAATACCAAGGACGGAGTGCTGAGTATGCTAAAATCATATTTTGACAGTTTCTTGACCACTTTTGGACTCTTACAAACAAACATGTAATGTATAAGTTAAGTAGAAGCGAAGATAACATTAAAGAGTAAAGTTAGAAGTGCAAGAGAACTCTTGTATGAAGGAATATAAACCGAGGTTGGTTCTACTAATTCTTTATAAAGTGCCAAATATGCAATGAAGAAAATAGAAATTCTCAATTTAAGCTATGGACGTTAACATTTGTGAGGTTTTATGTTACAAACGTTCTGAATGTGATAACAATTTCAATACTTATGTTGGTTAAATAAGTCCTATGCTATCCAAAAATTTATTAGAAATTAAATTGTTTGCTTTGAGATTGATGTAGCCGACTTGGTTATGATATGAAATCTATAGTCACCAATATCAATTTTGATTGGTCAAATGGTTCGATATCAGCCTTCTTAAACATGCCCTTTCCACCCATGAAATTACCTAATTCTGTTATCATATTCTTCCAATCATTGTTTTTCTTGTAAGACGTCCATATTTTTCTCAATACCTGTAGCCTTTTCTTAGTGGGTGGAAGCGAGAGAAGTTTTGATTTTATATGCTCCCACACGTGTTCAACTGATGTGTCATTGGGGTACTCGTATAGGTAATCATTCAACTGTATCTCGATTTCATCAATCATTTTCTTTATAAATTTAGTACTATTAGAGCGGCTGAATTCTTTTAATTGTGAGTCCTCTGTATAACTCAACTCGATTTCTTTATACGTTCTTTGTATGTCTTCTAGAACTAACTTGTTGGCATCATAAACTAGTTCAAAAAAGTTCGGGATTATCCGGATTTCGTCTGTTTTGCATTTTATAAAATCTAAAATTTCGGTCTTTCCTGTAAGCATTGTACCAGATTCCAAATCGTATAGATACCAGAAATGAAAATTATCTCCGTATTTGTAATAGAAGAATATAGCGGATGATCTGCTTTTTTTCAATCCGCTGAATATACCATTTGGTATTTTTTGAAGTTCCTCAACACCTTTATTTTTCAGGAAATCTTTCAGAGGCTGGTAGAAAACTTCTCCTCCGCCAAATACATCATTCTCTAATTCTGCAAATACGTTTTCATCTTTGCTTTTGATCTTTCTAATGATTCCAAAAACTTTAGGGTGTATTTCCTCGCCAAGAACGCTCTCATCCAGACCTACTGAATTATCAATATTTATAATCTTGGTTTGAAGCACCTCAACTAGCTTCAGGAGTGCTTCAAGTTCATCTTCTGGGAAGAAGTTATAAACAAAAATCTCCTTGTAGGGTGATCCAATTCTATCAATTCTTCCTGCTCTCTGGATCATTCGTGTAGGGTTCCAGTGTAGATCATAATTAATTAAGTATTTGGCTGATTGAAGATTCTGACCTTCAGATAAGACATCCGTACTGAGAATTATGTTGATTTTCTTCTCAGAAAATTTCTTAAGTATCTCTTCACGTTGACCTGGGCTTTTACTTGTGATTCCAGAACTAGAAATGGCCTCAATTTTGAGTTGCGAGAAACGCTTATCCTTGGTAATCTCTTCATAAATGTAGTTAAGAGTATCCGCATAATATGTAAAAAGAACGATTTGTCCATCTTTGGACAATTCTAGGAGCTTCCCCTTTAGAACGGTAAGTTTTGAGTCGTCCACAGATCTAATTCTTCTAACCTTCACCAAAATGTTATTGAGTAATTCTATATCTTTATTTATGTCCTGGAAGAGATCCTCTGCACGGTAATTAGAAAGGTTGAAGTTATCGAGAACTTCGTTTATATCTCCATCTTCGAGCTCATCGTCAGACTCAAGCATATATTTAATGTAACTCTTCTTGGTAAGCAGTTTTCCAATTTTGAGGTAATGTTTTAAGTTCTCAAGAAATCGAATGTGGTTGGATATACTTTTTCTGAATGAATCTACGCTACTCTCTAACCTTTTAAGCAATATTGTCCTGAAAATGCCGCCAATACCGATCATTCTTCCAAGAGCTAGCCTCTCTGCCTCTGTTTGAACTCCTTCTTTTCTGTATTCCAGAATGCGATAATACGCCATGGTAAGCCCTTCGGTCAGGGTATCTGATATTTCCCTATACATCCCCTTATATGTGCTATCAAGCTTGTAATTGATATTTTCAAGAACACGTTTTGGAAATGTAATCTTACGCTCTTCGGTCTCTCCGTTGGGCATTTCAACAGCTATATATGCATCAGGGTAGTTTTCAACGATGTAGTCCCTGGTTCTCCGGATCGATATCTCATTTAAGAGGTCATTTAATAGCGAAGGGTTGTCCTTGGCCTCTTTGAAGAATTTGAATAAGTCAGGTATATTCTCCTTAATAAAAGCTGATCTATCCATCAATACGAGAAGCATGATTTGCCAGTATAAATCCCAGGGGGTGTTATTGATCGGGGTTGCTGTAAGAAACAAAATGTAAGGCCTATTGCCCGAGCTTGAAATATTGTCGTTCACGAGCGAGAAAAAGTTTTCCCATTTATTTGTTAATGGATTTCTGAAGTTATGGCTTTCATCAACAACAATTAATTCTACGTTATCAAGGCGCCCACCAAGAGCCTTACTTGCTTTATTCAGATAGTTTTCTGATGCAAGGTCGTCCTGTGAGAGTATGTTCTCTTTGGTATCTATCTTTTTGAGCTCACTTCTCCACATCTCTCGAAGCTGGGCTGGACAAACAACCAGTATATTCTTTCTTTCATAGTAACCTATTTGCTCGAGGACTTTCTTTGCAATCCATGTTTTACCCAACCCTACCGAATCAGCTACTATGCACCCACCATATTTCTTCATCCTAGTCCATATTCTAGAAATTGCGTCCTCCTGGAATTGTGCTAGATTGACTTTAGTTTCAGGCATCCCGTTAGGTTTTTCTTCTTTCTGCTCTTCCTTTATGTCTTCTTTCTGCATTTCATAGAGTGTTTTTATGTAAATTTCATACGGAGAGTACTCTTTACTGCCAAATCTTGAATTTTCGAGGAGTTCTATCAAATCCTTTTTGAAATCTATTGACTCAGACCAAAACTTGTCAAACCATTCTTTTCTGGTGTATATAGCCTGAGATTCCTGCCTCCATGTATTCAACTCCCCATATCTAGTAAGTCCGGCACGAGTGAAATTTGAAGAGCCTATGACTATCCGATCATTAAAGATATATGCCTTTCCATGAAGAAATTTCTCAAAAAGTTTCACTTCAACGTTGTCTCGCTTCAGGAATTCGATAAAAAGCCTTACAGTTGTATCGGATTCCTTCGAAAGGTCAAAACCTTCAACTTCTTTCTTTATCTCCTTAAGTAGGACGTCTCCAAGAGTCATATCATTCCGGATCTCTGGAGATTTACCCAATAAAAGTTTAAATTTCACTGATTGACCAAGGTTGTCCTTGATCATGGCGAATCCACCTATATTAAAGAAAGCGGTTGCAATGTCAAAGTTTCCACTCCCGTTTTCTCTTAGTGCGTCGTTTAAGAAGCTGGCCAGTTTATTGTCCTCACTATTATCTATTATTTCTTTATGCAGTACCATATACTCACCTTAGAATTTCCATCCTTCTACCCTGAACATCTCGATTATGCTTATGGATTCTATACTGTACTTATTACATACATATGGTATCCTTATCTTATTACCACGAAGCTTTTCTTCCGTGACAACTATTCTTTTTATTTGATCCAGAGTTTGTTGAATACCCATAGCCATTTCTACAGCAAGAGCCACTACCCATGCATCAGCATCGTATTTTCTATTCTCTTTAACTAACGCGGGATAATTTTTTAATATATCCTTCAATATTTCAATCTGTTTCTTGGTTGGAGGTATGAATATGCTTTTATTCCTCTTCGCCCAAGATGCAAGTTCATCGTCTCTCTCCTTTACCTCTGAGAGAACCTCTATAGGGGCTACTAAAAGATGGCCCTTGGAAAGAAATTCCAAATTATTCCATACGCTTGGAAACACGTCTATTGGATTGTGCCTAGTCAGTTCTACCAGCGAAGATGTGTCAATTATGTAGTGATTGGATGTCATTTTCTCGCTCTTGCCAAAACTTTATCGAAGTTCCTTGATTTTATAGATAAGAAGCTTAGGGCATCATTGTAAGTTATGAATTCTCTGTCAAAGTTATTGGCAACGAGAGATACGAATTTATTACCAACTTCTGAAATGCACCGCTGATCAGATGCTATTCCTATAACCTTCTTTTCTTTCTTTTCCACTTCTGTTTCATTTGAAGTGTATCTAGCAAGCACTGACTCAAATTCTTGCCTTGAAATGTAATTTAGATTTACCATTTTAATTAGAAGAGCTGCCTTACTTACCTTATATCTCTTAGACAGAGCATTCAGGGTATCTGTCTGTGTGAGATTGGGACTGTATTTATTAAATAAATCAATTGAAACTTCTTTTGGCAACAGGAAAGCCGATGCGAAGGAATTACACCAGTCCTCAATGTCATTCCTCGTTTGTAAAGACACTGCCGGGAGATCTATTACAGTCTCCCCTAGGATGATGTGACCAAACTCATGCAATAAAGTGAATAACCGAGCTTCGATGCTATCCTTGGTATTTATCACGATAATATTAGGAAACTCGTCTGTTAATGCAAACCCTCTAGCATCCTCAACAGGCATTGAGAACTGGAAAACTAGAATATTAAGGTCTTCGAGCACGTCCCTTAGATAGCTCATCATCTTGTATGCATCTCTGAACTTCCTTTGCTTTTCAATGTCAAAATTTAAGGCTTCTCGATACTCTGAAGCAATGAATTCCGGATTATCAGTCAATTTTGACTTTTTGATTTCGGTCTTTGTTGAATAATTGATATTAAGGGACAGTTCCATGCTCACATTCTGAAGATTCCTAGCCATTCGAATGACAAGGATTGTTTTGCGATCGAATATATCAATCTTATTAGGCAGGAGTCTGTAATCCTTAGGCATGGGTCTCTCCTGTTTTGGTTTAGATAAAAAGAATGATGCAATTGGCCTTTTGTAGATATCAGAAAGGATGTTTAATTGACCCATCGTCGGGTTCTTCTTTCCAGATTCGATGCCTTCTACCACTTCAACTGAGGTGTGTAGCTTCCTGGCAACTTCATCAATTTTCCAACCCGCACTTGTTCTCAACCAAATTAAAACTTGCGGAGCCACTTCAACAGTAAATGTTTTGGTCATTTTAATCCCTCAAACTTCTGGCTTTGTCTATTCTCTGCTTCACTAACTCGCAAACCGACCAGTATACCTCCTTCCTCTCATCATGGGTTAATCCTAATTCATTGAAAATAATATTGTCAAGTTCTGCCCTGTCCGGGAGGGGATTGGGTTTCTGCTCCCTTATTGACTTGTCTTGGTCTATTCCAGTCTCTTCGAAAATTGTTCTTACTTCTCTCACCAAAAATAGTTCGAAATTATCTCGCATTTTATTTGAGAGATTCACATGATTCAATACCTCAAGTTGCTTTAAGTCACTCTTACTGAATACTTCTGCTGCACCACCAATCCCCTTGCTACGTCCTTCTACTTCTGAAAGCAATATGCATAATGTTGAATTGAGATATCCAACCAGAGATTTTGTAATATAAGACGATTTTGGCTCTATACCTATGAGATTCCCACTAAATGTATATCCATTGGGATTTAGGTAACATTTATGTGTAGACCCTCTACCTGCTAACCATAAGATAGGTGATTTCCTATTTTCAACTACTTTCTTGAACTTTTCTATGTTTTTAACGATGAAGGAGTCCGCGTCCTTTATAAGAAGGTGATTTTGCTCCTTGACATTCTTCAGTATAGGAATGAAATTATCATGTTCCTCGTTTTTGACTTTTGATTTGGATTTAATATATTCCCCATATCCTCCTTCTTTTACTCCAGTCCTGACATAAGCGATGCTTTCTAGCTTATGGAATGTGTCTTTCCCTTTTCCTAAAACAACGTAGTATACATCTGGGGCTCTTAGAAATCTCCCGCCCCACTTATTGCCTTCGTATGAACCTACACCAAATCTCTTCCCTTGAAATTGGTCTGGATATTCCCATCCGTCCTGCAATAGGTCCTCTTGCATTATTGGAAAGACCCTATAATCGATTCCATTTACGAGATTCTGTACTAGTCCGATTAAGTCTTTCTTTCTTATTTTGACCTTAATATTCTCTATTGCTATCAGATTCTTGGGCGATAATATTTCTTCTAAAGGTTTCTTGAACATTACAAATTTGGCCACGTTTTCTATCTCTGGCCATATTTTTATATTCCCACCATTCAGTCCAAAAGTCCAGTCGTTTAGGCTCCTTTGTATTATCTGTGGATAGCCAAAAAGTGCAATTATTGTATTTACATCTGCATGAGCAAAGCTCTTCTTCGGACTATCATATATTCCTATTATAGGAACATATTTTATTAGGAATTCCTGCAGGTTCTTCCCGTAATCAACATCTAACCAGGAATTGGAAGTTATAAAACAGAATGTTCCCTTTTCGTTAAGAAGGCTAAGTCCATGAAAATAGAAATAAATATAATAATCGTTAGTTCTATCTATTTTGTCTATTACACTGAATCTTGTCTTAATCGATTCCTGGAGCTTGTCTTTATAATTAGATATGTCATAATCTTTAATGTCTTTCTTTTCTTTATTCGGGGGCGAGATTTTTTTATAATTCACATAAGGTGGATTCCCAATGACAATGTCGAACCCCCCCTTATCTCCAAAAATCTCCGCAAAGTCTATGTCCCATATAAAAGGTCTCTTCTCAGGATCTTTAAGGTGACTCTTAATATCATTTAGTTTCTCAATTTCATCATTATTTGTATCAATCCTTATTTGATTTTCTTTATATTTCTTCTCGTCTATTACCTGTTCTCCGACAAGTGTTCTTTGAGACTTTGCATCTTTTATATTGTTTTCATAATCTTGCATATCTATTCTGAGCCTTTTCACTCTTTCGTCAATGATTTCTTCGAATAATCTGTATTCTTCTTCCTTAACCTCTTCTGGAGTCTTAAACCTAGCGGTGGATGAGCTTTCGAAATACTTTCTTTTCTCCTGTTTTAGTTCATCCAATTTCCTCTTCAGGTCATCATTTAAGTTATGAGTACGTAAATTGAAACTCATGCCACCAATTTCCTGAACTAGAGAATCTCCAACTCTTAGATTGAGATTTAGATTTGGTAAAAGCGGGTATTGTCTCAAATCCTCTTTTTTGAATTCAGTTTCTACTATAAGTTGAAGCCATAGTCTTAATTCAGCTGCATGAATTGCCCAAGGCATAACATCTACTCCGTATAGAGAGTATTGAATGATTCTGTCCTTCAATTGAAAGTCCGATAATGTGCTATTAATGTATTTATATATCAGCTTATAAAGGTCAGAAACAACGTTTAGCATTCCTACAAGAAACGCCCCAGAACCACAGGCTGGATCAACAACTGATAGATTAGTCAAAGCATCTTCGAGTTTTCGCCACTGATCATTCTTCGTGAACCAATCCTCTATTTTCTCTCTTTCTTCGGCAGGATCGAAAAGGATACGATAAAATTTTTCTTTGGGTAATTCGGGTAAATATTTGGACAAGTATTCAACTAAACTCCTACGGCACATGAAGTCTACTTCGACTCTTGGAGTGTAGAATATTCCAAGATCGTTTCTATCGTAAATTTCTTCAGCAACATTAGCAAGAGACTCATAGACATAACCAATCATTTGAGGATCTACAGCAACTTCGGATTCTAATGGCATATCTTCTTTTATTGTGAAATTGTAGGATTCAAAGAATTCAAGAATCTGCTTGAACATAGTGTCTGTTATGAGAATATTTAGTTTATCGAGGGGATTTTCTCTAAACAATCCTCCATTCAGGTACGGAGCATTTGCCATTGCCTTAACAACCTCATCTGGTAATTCCTTAATCTCGTTTGACCTATTATTGAAGGCTTTAAAGAACATTTGTTTGAGCCATTTTTCATAAAACTCATTCGTGCTGTACTTCCCAAGTGTTCTGTAAGTGGACCATAACCATGCTACGAACATTGGCTTTTCTAGCCAATCTTTTTTTGATATGAATTGAATAAACATAGTCCTATTTAGAAGCTGTAATGTAAATTCATGGGATTCCTTACTTGAGATATTCTGTTTTTGAACTTCCCCTCTCAGGTCAAAAAATATTTTCTTGTAACCATCGAAAAAGGACTCGGTCACCCTTTCCACACTAAAGGCCCTTTTCCAATTTCTCCATACATCTCTCCAAGTGACTTCATTTACATATTTGAGGTTTGCTAAGGACTCTATTACGCTATAATAAGCTGTCTTAGATTTTATGTCCTCTATTTTCACATTAAGCCGAATAAGCTTGAGTTTGTTTTTTCCAGTTTCGGCCTTCTCTTTATCCGGGAAAACAAAGGTTATCTCGTCATAGTTCACTGTAAAAATAAGAAGATATTGAAGATACTGTTTATCGAACGTATTTGTAACAGTTCTGACAAAAGATGGCGCCAATGTCGTCGTTTCCAAAAGGAATACGGGAAGTTTCTCGTCTAGATTCAACACAGAGAATACCTCTTTAATCTTATCATTATCCTCTTTTTTAAATTCAAATGTGGATTTCTTCCTCTTAGAAGAGATGTCTAGTATTGAATTTTTGGGGTATCCAAGAATACTAAAAAGATCGTAAACACCTTTTGCATCTTTAATTTTAAGGATATGGTCATATACATTTTTCTTCATAATAACATCTTCTTCCATTTTCAAAGCCCCTTATTTAATTCTTCTGATACAATTTGTACATAGTATAATAATATTTGTAACTTCAGTGTATTATATCTGCTTCTCCTCTTCTTTATTAAAGCGACAGGATTAAGGGGGTGCAAATCGTTAACGGCCTGGAAGAACGTTAACTTACACATTCGACTGAGGAATAAATTATTGTATATTGACTCCTAGAATATGCTTTGTTCATATCCTAGTTCCTGCTCAGAATTACCATTATATGGGAGTCATGATCTCCAAGATTCTTCAATTCTCGCCTCCCTATCTCCCAGTATTCCAGCTGACGTCGTGCCCTGACAAAATCATTGTTCAATTCATTCGGCCTTTAGATATTTCTCGTCACTTCCTATACTTTTTCCAAGTGTTGGTTCTTACATAGGCAAAAGTTACTAGCATTTCATGCAGAGGATTTAGTGTTGCATATATTATTAAAATTCAGTGTTTATTGTGTTACTAAAATTACAGGTTTAATGGCATAAAACGTTATTTCTAACTATAACTATGTAACATTAGGCATTTTCTAAAGCAATATGTAAAACAACATCAAGACTTAACGGTCCCAATTGTGCTAAACCTCTTCCAACGTTGCCTACTCCGTTATTCTTTAACAAGTCGTCCACTCCACTGTGTACTGCAATTTCAGCTGGAATAATCATTAAGTGTATTCCATCATTTTTATTATTTTTTGTCATATATTAAAATTGGAATGTGCTATTTAACCTTTGCTGAAAGTTACGTAACTGGGCAACCGTTACCGGTTAAACATGTTCACTCGTCCCGTGGACCGTCATTAGATTTGACATCATTTGTACCATGAGTTGCACTAAAATTGTTAGGTATTGCTTTCCGTGAATCGTATTCCGCGGAAAAAACAGGTATTTCCGGAAGGTTAGCAATACCAGAAATATTTCCATATAGCTTTACAAGGTTACGTAAACTATTGGTTAACTGGGTTTCTCTCTTTTTCCAAATCCGTTCCATTGTCGCTTTTTCCTTCTGTATATCGCTAAGGGCATTAAATACAGGAAGAGCAGAGCCTTCCAAATAACTCCTGAATTCATTGCTCAAAACGAAGTTGTACAAAATCCCTTCTTTCTCTGTTCGATCAATATTGGCCCTCTTCAGTTCGAAAAGTTTAAGCAGGTTACTGCGAAGAAGATGAGCAATTGGATCAATAAGTTGAAAATTCGCTATAACAATACCCTTCCTCAAGTCAAAACTCTTAATGTCTTTTGGTAAGGATTCCGACATTAAAATGCCAATGTCTCCTTTAACAGAGTCCCTGTCTCCTATAAGCTTATCAATCCATTTTTCAGACCAGTTCTTTGTTTTCTTGGATTCCCAGACTATAGTTCCAACTTCCTCTCCGGCACCGTTCCTAACAGTATGTATTACATCAGCCCCCTTAATGCCTCGTGGAACTGGCTCTATTAAATCATGTGGAAACGCTAACCGCAGAGTTTCCTCAAGCACAAGCTCCTGAATCTCGCCCTGAGCTTCCTGTGACCCCTGGGTTAGCTTTGTCTGCATCTCCTGAACTTCATTTTTTTGGCGCTCGATTTTAAGTTTTAATTGAGAAATTTCATTCTCGTAATTCTTCTTAGCAATTTCCTCAATACTTTTTTCCCAATCTTTCCTTCTGGCTTCAACCTCCTGCTCAATCTTAAGAGGTAATTCCTTCTCTTTGAGTTCAACGTCACGGCTTTTCTTCAGAAATTCTAATTCTTTCTTATTAGCCTCATCCAATTTAGTTTCAAGGTCTTTAACTTTCCCTTCATTTTCCTTAAACTCGTTTGAAATTTTTTGCCTTTCTTCATTCCGTACCTTTTCCTCTGTTTCTTTCTCTATTTTTTCTGTCTCAATCGTTAACCTATTTTCTAATTCATCTTCCAGTTCATGTTTTAGTGTATCTGTAAGGGAAAATTCCTGACCACATTTAGGGCACACAACCAGCAACATTTGGTTGCCAACTATTCTTTTCTTAGCGTTTGTTTTTACCATTTTCATCATCGATTTAAAATATCTATGTACTAAAATATATTTGTTTCTAATACTTAATCTTGTGTAGGACAGCGTCATATTTTTTCCATGATGTGATTAATAGTTGGTGACCATTTTTGAAAAGATACAGATGAAACTATGCGGAAATGTTCTTTCTTTTACTGAGGTTGTTCATCTGAAATATATGATTGTGATTGTGGAATCATACATGTCCAGAGTTGGTGGGTGATGCATGTCAACTGCATTGGAATAATAATATCCCCACTCTCAGTTGAATTTAGTAGAGAGATGTTTGATCAGGAAGTCTATGCGGAGTTCTTCGCTTATCTTGTATTCTGAGGCTTTATTTTTTGAAATTGATAGAGAATGATGCCAACCTTCTAGGTACATAGGGCACACAACCGTTTAATTTGTTTCCCCAAACCTGATTGTGAAGTAAAAATATCCTTTTTCCAACACATACCAGAAAAGTATGTTAGCAATTTCTATAATTATAATGTAAATTTCCTCAGGTTTTGAGCTGATATCTATCCTTCTTCTATCACTTTAGACCGGAACTCGGCCCATAAAGTCCATACGAATCGGCCGCTTGCTACTATAAATATGCTCATGCTTTACACTGTTTATAGATTTTATTTTATCCTCCGAAGTGCAGAAAATTTGACATAATGTCCCTTGTATAAGTTATTTGAAACGTTGTATATCCGGTGATTTGATTATGAACCAATAAACTAAAGTTGTGTTGGTTTCTTTCGTACCAAATACCAATACCATTTGATGATATGGACAGTACAACCAAGTGAGCACTGCTTCTTATCAATAAGATATAAAAAAGATAGTGAAAATTTTATGCTTTCTATGGTTAAAAGACAGTAATTACTGATACTTATTGGGCACTTTAAATCGCCCTCTTTAGAATTGGCTTCTTCACTTCTTCTTTGTGTTATTCTGGATATCATTTAATCTATTCTGAAGTTTTCCACTTCTCACACCTAGTAAGGCTCCAGCAAATATTGTTATTACAGAAATGCCAAATAAACCTAGCCCATAGATGAACGTATATGCAAGTAATGTTTTGTCGGAATGGAAAAGTACACCAATTGCCATAATTATCAAAGAAATAATGAAAAGGATTGTCCCTGTAATCATTATCCTGTTTATTGAAAGAAACTTTACCATTTTTATCACATTTTATTTTTCTTTATGAACAATGTTCTGCCTTCTGGCAAAGGTAACAGAAACCATTCTCTCTGGCTTTCTCCAGAATTTTCTCTGGTAGTGTTTCCATAAGATCTCAGAAATAATCCAGATTTCTCAATGGTATAGCTGCTGTTAAGATTGATTTTACCCCGATATTTTCAACCCACTGTCGCACATAGTCAAGAAGAAGCTACAGATACTCCGGGTGCATGGTCTTGAGAACATAACCTGTGGTACCATAAAAAAGTATTAGATTAATAGATTTAATGAAAATTTTAAGCAAATACAGTAATTGCACAACAGTTAGACAAGCTGATAATACATGCAATACTTTAATTATAGTAAACCTGAGTTATGAAGAAAGAAGAGAAATGTAGGTGGATATGCTGCTTTTTATAATAATTCACTGTTAGAAAGATGTAGTTAAGAAAGACCTTCGGCTAATAGAATCACTGATATTCACTGACATGCTTTAATAAAAGTAAAATATGAGTGGACCGGTCGGGATTTGGACCCGAGCCCTCTTGCTTGCGAAGCAAGCGATCTACCGCTGATCTACCGGCCCTAATTAATTTCACTGCCGATATAGGACAATTTAGCCAGAAGTGCATCCATCTGGATATTGTCTGTGCCCCCTTC
>JAKAYH010000359.1 GCA_021826835.1 Thermoplasmata archaeon
GTCGCCGGTACGCATGTATGCTTCGCTAAGCAGGTGTATTGCAAATTCCTGCTATCAGACTTACACTGACTGGACATATTTATTCCTCGGCGTGCCTCTGGACTCCCCCCTTATATCTATATCGTAGTATATTATCTCTCTTATAACTGTACAAATAATAAAGGGAGCACATCATTCACCATTCTTGAATTCCTGTATCCATCGCTGAACAGTGCTCTTTGGTACGCCAGTGGATTTCTCTATTTCCGAATAACTATCATTCTTGAGATACGAAGTAAAAACCTTTTTGAACTGATTCAGATTCATATGTATCTGAAAACAATTATGTATGTCCCTTATTTTATGTTTTCCATAAACGAACCCATAATTCTTACATTCGACCCAAGAAACTCAAAAATTCTTTATGTACATTCCATTTTCTTCTCGGTTTTCAAATGAACTTTCGAGGATATGCACGTTCATATAGGATACATGGTCTCATATACGGGGGATCATGGATATGAGATTCTAAAATGTACAAATGGGTCGCTCATGGGTCGATGGGCGGTCAATGGTACGATCGATGGTACGGGATTGGGTCGGGTCATGGGTCGATGAAAATGAAAAATGGGTCGATGCATTATTTTGAAAATTTACATTATCGCTAAACCAAACAAACCGTTCAATGGGAGAAAGTAAAAGTTTTCAATTTCAGAGGGAAGAAGGTTTGGGACTTCAACTATGGATATCTCTCAATGTCTTTTCTCACCATAATATCGACGAGATCCTTGAATATCGTCGTAGGTTTCCACCCTAGTTTTTCCTTCGCCTTCGTGTAATCTGCTCTGTAGTTATCAGATTCCAAAGGTCTGAAGAATTCTCTGCTGACCTTTACAAGAGTTCTACCCTCATCTGATATGCCGACCTCATTGGCACCGCTCCCCTTCCATCGTATATTCATGCCTATAGAATGGAACGCAGCCTCAGCGAAATCTCTCACCGTGTGCGATTCACCTGTGCCCATTACGAAATCGTCAGGTAAATCCTGTTGAAGCATCATCCACATCCCCTCTACATAATCCTTAGCATATCCCCAGTCCTTTACAGCAGAGAGGTTGCCCAACACTATCGGTTCCTTTGAGCCATGGTATATCCTGGCAACTGATTTTGATATCTTCCTCGTCACAAACTCAGGTCCGCGAACCTCCGATTCGTGGTTGAACAGTATGCCGTTCGACATGAACAATTTGTATGCTTCTCTGTATGTTCTCACAGTCCAGATCCCGGCGAGCTTCGATACTGCATATGGACTCCTGGGAAAGAATGGTGTCATTTCGTTCTGCGGAGTCTCCTTTGGCTGCCCGAATAGTTCTGACGTAGCAGCAAAATACATTCTTGTATCGGGGGATGAATCCTTTACAGCATTGCAAACATTAAGAGTACCACCAATATTGGCATCGTATGTAGAGAGAGCATTCTGAAAACTGTAACCAACAAAACTCTGCGCAGCCAAATGATACAGTTCTTCGGGTTTCTCCTTCTGAAGAAGATTTGAGAGAAAATTTCCATCTGTTATATCACCGTAATGAATGATGATCTGTTTTTTGATATTCTCTGGTTGGAGATCTACAGTGCCCTGCGTCATTGAGCTATTTCGGCGCAAAATGCCATGCACCTCGTATCCCTTCGAGAGAAGAAACTGAGAAAGAAAATAGCCGTCCTGACCTGATATGCCAGTAATTATTACCTTCATTAGGGGGATATCAAATAGAATATATATTACAATTTCACTTGGTTTGGTTTGTTATTACGGTTATCAGATTTTCCCATAAATTCGCTGTCTTGTCCCAAGAATATTTTCTTGCGACTTCGATGGAGGATGACCACCACTTTTGGGGATCTCGTAGGATATTCAAAGCGGCACTTGCTAATTCTCTGCGGTTTCCATCTTCAATGGTTATGCCATCGAAACCGTTTTCCACACTATCAGTAACTCCCGGAACTTTAAATGCAATAGTGGGCGTACCTGCTGAGGCAGCCTCGATTATAGAGATATCCCAACCTTCCGTAATCGAAGTGTGAATGTTTAGCCATGAAGATGCGACGATCTCTGCTACTTTATTGTCTGAAATCCTGCCGGTAAATACTACATTTTCTCTTAGTTCCAGTTCATCGCATAATTTTTCAAGATCATGCTTAGAGGGCCCATCACCTATCATCATCAATTTAAGCTCACTAATTTCATTTCTTAGTTCCTTCAAAAGATACAGCGATTCTTCTGGTCTCTTATGCTGACGCATACCACCAAAATATACAAGTGACGAGTGTTCAGTTTTTATTGATGGATGGAATAGTTCAGCGTTTACACCTGGGTGTATAAGAGCTATATTTTTAGATTTTATACCAAGATTCTGTAGATCATTTAACGATGTACTCGAAATGGTTACAAAATATGACTTATTGTAAATAATAAAGTACAGTTTTTCTATGACAGTTATAGAATATGCTAGCAATCTTCCAACCTGTCCTGGAAGTGATCTCGCATGCAAATGTAGAAAGGAAACTATGATCTTTCTTCTTAAAAGGACAGGGGATACCCACGGCACTGCATACCCCAAATCGGCAATAATGATATCATATTTGTTCTTCAGAAGGTGAGCAGGAAGTACAATATGTGGTCCAATACGGTAACCAAATCTCATTATATGAATTCCGTGAAGATATTCGTCTCGTTTGCACTTTTTCCAACCTCCAGCTAAAATTGAGACCTGATGGCCATTCCGTGCAAGGCGTATTCCAGTATCATAAATGATTCGTTCCGCACCGCCAGCTCTTGGATTTAGCGGATCACGATGTGCAAGCCATAGAATTTTCATATCTAGTAATAGCTGAAATAACTATAAACTATTTTTAGATGGTGGGATAAGCTTGACGAGCAGAGCCATTGAAATGCGACAATCTAGATGTACAGAGGAATTGAGAATTTTAAAGTGAGCTTTCTCTTTCTATAAAAATACTTGAACAAAGATTCTAATATCAAAAAAAAGAGCGTTATTGCAGAGCATGTGTAACCTTGAATAATACCATGGATCTCGCTATTCCTGTAAGAAAACAAACTCTGGATCTTGAAATATCGCTTGGGATGAGATTATTCATGGCTTCCATTTTCCCCTCGTACCTTGAATTTTTTTTAAAGTCTCGTTTGCTATCGTCAATTCACCTATTATGCCCTTCAGTTCGTTTATTTCCTTCATCAGCGACTGTTCGACCGTGGACTTGCCCTGTTCTATCGTTGCCGTTCCGGTGGATATGAATTCATCCCTCCACCTGTAAACTGCAGAGGATGCCACATTGTACTTGCGGCAGATCTCCGCTATGGTAGATGAGTTAGACAGAACCTCCAAGACAGCCTTTGCCTTCTCTTCCTTTGTTCAGTATGTACCTTTGCCTACCATCTCATCACATCATGAACGAGAAAGAGATTAAAGACCCCTCTCTCTGGACTCTCACCCTATTTAACCCTTTCTCCATGCTCGGTCTTGGGACAATATTATTCTACTGACCTCCCATGCTAATTTCGCTTTCTGAGGTTTTTATGACTTTTCCGACATAGTACTCTGCTTTATATCTCAGAAGATATGAGATAATTCTATCAAGATCG
>JAKAYH010000360.1 GCA_021826835.1 Thermoplasmata archaeon
GGATCGCGCTCTGTCAACGGCGTCCTTCGCTACTTTAAACGTCTCAAGGAAATCATTCCCGTCTACCTTGACACCATAGGCACCATAGGCCTCGGCTTTTTTCCATATCTCAACCTTGGTTTGCTTTTCAACTGGAAGAGATATTGCCCACTGATTATTCTCACAGAGAAATATCACAGGAAGATCATAAACAGAAGCCAGATTCATGGCAGCATGAAAATCAGGTGTAGAAGTTGAACCATCTCCAAAAGTTGTTACAACCACTCTATTCTCCTTTCTATGTTTAATGGCATAGGCTGCCCCCACGGCAAGAGGAAGGTTAGTGGCAACAGGGCTCTGAACCGACATAAAATTATGATCCTTGGCGTTGTAATGCGAAGGCATTTGTCTTCCCTTGGCTGAATCTTCACTGTTTCCCATTATCTGATCAAGGAGAACTTCTACTGGAACCCCCCTGTGAATCATGAAAGGCACATCTCTGTAATATTCGTAAACGAGATCATCTGGATTCAAAGCCATGGAAACTCCAACCTGGGTAGCCTCCTGGCCAATAGTTGGAGTATAAAACCCGACCCTTCCCTGACGCTGGGCTGTTACTATCTTTTTATCGAACATTCTTGAAAGTATCATTGAACTATACGCTCTCAAGAATACATCTTTTTCTTCCTGACCATTAAAAACTTCTGTCATTTAATCAACCTCCTGGAAGCCCAGGCTTCTGCAGCTTTATATGATGTTCTCACAAGCGGCCCTGAAGCCACAAAGGAGAACCCTTTTTCGTACCCTATCTTCTCAAACATCTTGAATCTCTCCATTGAACAGTATTCAGTAACTTCTATCTGTTTCTTTGATGGTCTCAGATATTGACCGATGGTTAAAATATCCACACCCACACCCCTTAAATCATCCATTGTTTCCTCAACCTCATGATCCAACTCTCCATGTCCGAGCATTATGGATGATTTTGTTATAAGCGTGTTATTTCTCTCCTTGAAATATTTCAACACTTTTAAAGATTGCTCATAGTTAGCTCTATGATCTCTAATCTTTGGAGTCAATCTTCTTACAGTTTCCACATTGTGTGCCAGAACATCTGGATTAGATTGTAAAATATTCTCCAACAGGTCTTCATTACCTGAAAAATCTGGTATGAGTGCCTCCACGAGAACCCCTGACATCCTGATCTCATTGATCACTTTGGAATAATGAACGGAACCCTGATCTGGAAGATCATCACGGTCAACAGATGTAATAACTGCGTATTTTAGATTCATTGCAATAACAGAATCTCTTATCTTTGCAGGTTCATCTGGATCAACAGGCAGCATTCCACCATGTGTTACCGAGCAGAATCGGCAACCTCTTGAGCAATTGCTTCCAAGTATCATGAATGTAGCTGTGCCTGAATCCCAACATTCGGCTATATTGGGGCATCGTGCTTCCTGACAAACCGTATGAAGGTTTTTTTCCATAAGATTATGCTTAATGGAAATATAATTTTCCCCTGAGGGAATATTAACCTTAACGTAGCCTGGCTTCACGTAACATATATAATTAATCCATATACTAAATTATCGATGTGGTGCTGTTCTTTATATGCCGGATGAAAGAGATCAATGGCTGTAACCTCATTAATAAACCTTAGTTTTAATGGCAAAGGAATAAATAACTTTCAACAATAAATGTTCATGGCAGAAAATCAGAAGTGCTGGCTTAACGGAAAACTGATCCCATATTCAGAAGCAAATGTTCCAATTATGACCCACTCACTTCAATATGGAAGTGGAATTTTTGAAGGCATAAGGGCATATGAGACCCCGGAAGGTCCTGCGATATTCAGATTAGATGAGCATGTTAATCGTTTCATGAAGACCGCCAAGATATATATGATGGATCTTGGATTTACCAGGGAACAGATAAAGGAGGCAATTATTGAAACTGTAAGAGAGAATCATCTAAAAAGTGCTTACATCCGACCTTTTGCATTTTACGATGACTCCAAAGTTGGAGTTTCAACATACGGAAAGAAAATTAGTGTGTTTGTTGGAGCATTCGAATTTGGGAAATATTTCTCAAACGCTGATGCCGGTTTAAGATGCAAAATATCATCGCTTAGAAGGTTTGATTCCTCTTCGTTGCCAACTCAGGCAAAAGGGAGCGGTAATTATCTCAACTCTGTGCTTGCAATGAAGGAAGCCAGGAGAAGCGGGTTTGACGAGGCCATAATTCTTGACAGGAACGGAATGGTCGCAGAAGGGCCCGGAGAAAATATATTCCTTGTAAGGGACGGTAAACTAATAACGCCAGGAGAAGACAGTTCCATTCTCCTTGGAATAACAAGGATGTCCCTTCTGGAAGTGGTAAATGATATGGGTATCCACACAACTGAAAGATATGTTCACCGTGAGGAAATTTATGTTGCAGATGAACTTTTCTTCTGCGGAACAGCTGCTGAAATTACACCGATTCTCAATGTAGATGGATTAGATATTGGAAACGGAAAAGTTGGTCCTCTTACATCGAAGATAAGGGATAAATTCTTCAATATTGTTCAGGGAAAGGATAGTAAATATTCAAAATGGCTTACGCCAGTAAAGTAGCAGGTTTAAACTCAGGTAATTATTTTCGAAAATGGAACAAAATCTCTCAGAATAAGGTTCCAATCCTCATTTTTTTCTATTATATCTGAAATTATGCCGAGCATTGTTTTTGTATCCTCTTTTAGTATGTAATATTCCGCAACCCAGAATTCACCATCAAATCTGTTTATCCTTAAAAGATAATCCAATCCGTTCTTTCTCGATTCTTGTTCAATATCCTTTATTATTTTATTTTCAGTTTCCGCTTGATATATCCTCTCCTTTACATCTATGGGTATAAAATTGGATTCATTTGGGTTTATCTCTCCACCAAGAATGTGTATTATTCCATTGATCTTCCCTGAGACCACTGATTTGATTAATCTGATCCATTTTGTTCTTACTGAAGCATCTCCTATATTTAGCACTCTCTCAGGAGGTCTGCTGATTAAACTTACCAAATAAATCTCGTTCTTGTCGTTAATCTCCTGTACTATATTGAATAATGAATCTCTCCGGCCTATATCCAGCACAGATATATCATGATTTTCAGACGCGGCCTTTAAAATAAAATCTGAAACGTCTTTTAATCTTGATTCATGGAAGGAGAACCGGAGTTCTATTTCGTTTCCATTCATCTTAATGCTGTTAAAATATACTGACGGTATATTCATAACTTCAATTAAGGGTTCAACATATGATTCCTTCTTGAATTCCATAATCCAGTAATCATTTGCTTCAACACTTTCTGTGGCGGTAAGAAATATTTGAAACTCTCTATCTGGATTACTCCGTTTTGGTATAGAGAATCTAATTAGATTCTTATCCTGATCGAGTTGACCCATTGCATTTATCTTGGCTGTAACAGCAAAATTAAATGGTTGTGAATTCTCTTTCATGATAAGTTTACATGTAATAAAGGGAGTATTATCCCATTCTTCAATAAGCATGCATTTATATTTTAAATTACCCTAATAAGGTTTTGTAACACAATTCTGCATGATTTCAAAATTAATATATTGCAATTTGGTATGGTTATTGTGAACGAAAATCTCCAT
>JAKAYH010000012.1 GCA_021826835.1 Thermoplasmata archaeon
TGATGTTGAGGATGATGTCTGTCCGTTGAATGTCACTGACCATGATGTACCGGATGGTAATCCTGATTCAGTGAATGTTACTGGATAGCTTGTTGGTGCGGGGGTTGATGACGTTATATCATTCACAAAGTTATTTGCGTTTATTGATCCCCATCCTACGGCTAAACTGTATCCATTGTTACCACTAAATAATGCATTTGATCCGTTTGATACAAAGTAGAATGGCCTGCTTGAACTGTATGATCCATTATATTCAGCTTGTGCAAGCTTGTATATGAGCGGATTTGCAAATCCAAGTTTGTGACCAACTGCATAATCCATCGTTGCGAATATTCCTGCTGTTAATGGCGATGCAATACTAGTTCCCCAGAGTTCCTGATATCCAGTGCTTCCACTGTATGAAATCCATATTTCCATATTGGCTCCATCAGCGGCTACATCTGGAGTTCCTCTTCCTGAGCTAACACCTGTAGTTGCTGAAGCGCCAGTTATAACAGAATTTGCATCAGAACTTGCTTTCTGCCATGATGGTTCTGCATAAACTGTACTGACGCCTCCCTGTGAACCGTCACCAGCGTTTGGTGTATTGTACCAAACAGATTCTGTTGATATACCTGTTGTTCCACTGCCATCTGTTGATGCAGTTCCTGATACCGTTGTGGTTAATCCGCCAACAGCTGTTGCTCCATATGTGTCATATGAAGCTGTTGCAGGGAAGCTTGGTGCTGCTCCAGATGATCCTGAATTTCCATCGTCACCAGATGATGCAAAAACTGATATTCCCATTGCTGCAGCCTGTTGAAGATCTGAAGTCCATGTTGCATCGGTCATATCAGTTCCTCCCCATGAGTTTGATATTGCAACTGTGTGCGTCAATTGTGGGTAAGAAGAGCTAGGACTCAAGATAAATGAGAAAGCCTGGTCAAGGTAAGTTTGTGTTGCCTGTGGCCCATAAACTTCTACTACTGTTGCTCCTGGTGCTGCTGACCCTGCCATTTCCAGATCAAGTGTACTCTCAAAATCGGCCTGTGTGTTATCATTTGCTGCTGATGGACCTGGTGCTGGTGCCCCACCAAGTGGAGCTCCATAAACCGAAGAATGTGGCTCACCTGCAGGTAATGTCTTATTATAATAACTGAAAATATCAGATGGGACGTATGGTGCAACTGATGCTCCTGCACTGTTTGTACCAGACCATAGGATTGTGGCTATTGTTTCGTTTGTTGGGTATCCGTACTTACTGTATAACTGACTAAGTTGATACGCATTCTGCATATCTGATCCGTATAGTAACTGACTTCCTGAAGAAGTTGTGAACAGAGGGTTGGGATTGGCTAGATTCAATGTTGCCAAATGCTCATTGTTCATACCTGCAATATTTATAACCTGAGAGGCAAATTGCGCAGGTATCATGGCCGATGAGGTTGGAGCTGTGAATTGATAGTTACCCTTTTCGAATAGCTGAATTCCCGCGTGGAAAACATTGTTGAATTGTAACACGTTTCCCCCGAGAACCAAGGAGGTTCTATCATTATATGTCTGGACTGAGAAACCCAGAGATTTATAATATGCGACCATATTATTATAAAGGGTTGCAGACGGTGAAAATTCGTTTGTGAATTCCTGTGATGTCAAATACTTATGGTACAGAGGGGAATTCTTATTCTGCAAATTGGCAAGAAGGTTATTCAACTGAGCCTGGTTTCTAAACTTCAGCGTTATCATTACTGACAACTGTTTTTCATACACATTTCCGATTCTAGTTATGCCATTCATGTTGTTAAGTACGTGGTTAGTCCCTGCAGAAAGTGAAACCATCCCTGTTGGTTGTGCTTGTAGAGATGGTGCATTCTGCGCATTGCTGTTCCCGGCTAGCGTGACAAACGCCCCCAAGACCATGATAATCAATACTAATATAGCAAATTGCTTATTCATGCTAGACAGTGCTACTCACGGACCGTATTTAAAGTTTTATTAACTTTATATACTGTGTATATGATTATGTATGTTCGAGTTAAATATAATACGAATAGGTATTAAAAATTCCCATACTGAATGGAATTGTATTATTCCTATATTCACCTAATTGGATATTCGCGTTTAGAATAGACAATTCAAACATAATTTAGAAAAATAATTAACACTTAAATGTTGCAATTATCTTCTTTAAACCCCCATCATGCACAGTTTTAAACAATTGAGAAATTAAAACATGGTATATCATATAGCTCTTCACACAACAATTGTCTTTTAAAGTTTGAAAGGTTATGTGAGTATATGTTGGATCAAATTGTGGAATTTTCTAATTTGACTACTTCCTCAAAATTTGTATTGATGATCCTTCAGGAAAAAAAAATCGCAACAATAAATGAAATACAAAATAAATCAAAACTTTCCAGAAGGACTATAATGAATTCAATAAGAGATTTGAGGAATTTAGGATTTATAGAGGTCCACGTTTGCTTGAGTGATACCAGAAAAAGATTTTACTGCCTGAAGATTATCTAAACTGGCCAGAAAAATTGTGCTAATTCCACAACAATAGCCAAAACTATCCCAATATAAATTATAAGCTTTGGATCCATGGCAGGACCTTCAATTTCTTCCTCGTCGAAATACCTGATCAAACCAGCCCCAGATTGGAAGCCGTCTTTCTTATCTGCCATATCCTGTAAATGTAAGCAATAGATATAACAGTTTCTAGACAAAAATGCTAATATTAAAGAATCATGGATTTTTTAATCTATTCTATATTAAGGGTCATACCAATATGAAAAGACCAAAAAAAAGATTTAACAATATTAAAGAGAAACCCTATTTAATTATCGCAATTATTTTCGTTACTATTTTCATTTCTATTTCACTCTATGCTGGAGAATGGCCACCCATATCTGTTGTTGAATCGTCGAGCATGGAACATTCCACATACTGGACACCCGGGGTTATAAATACAGGAGATATGGTCTTTGTAAAGAAAGTGAATTCTGTCAATGATATAGTAACATATATCCAAGGAAGAGAAACGGGCTACTCAACCTATGGAGAGTATGGAAATGTGATTCTTTATAAAAGCCCACAAGGAACAATAATTATTCACCGTGCCATAATGTATATCAAATGGATAAATGGGAAGCTGGTTATAAATAATTTTAGTAATCAAACGTGGCTCAAGGTTTGTGGAGATTGTGTGGTTATTAATGACATTGGTTTTACTCACAGAAATTTCTCAATAAATGTATCTAAGTTCTCTGGTCAAAGCGGATTTATTACAATGGGAGATAATAATCTTGGTTCGCCGTACGTCGAATATAATTCAAAATTCAATTCATATGAAGCCGCAGATCAAACAATATTCAATTACCCACCTGTAAACTTAAGTGCAGTTGTGGGAGTCGCTTTTGGTCAGATTCCATGGATTGGTCTGATAAAACTAAATATTCTGGGGTTGGAACATAAATGGCCGGAATCGGCCGATGTTGCAAAAAACAGTTATTTATATCTCTTCTTAACACTGGCTTTCATATTCGTCGCTGCATTACTACCCTACAATAAAATCATTAGAAAGTTCAAACCCTTGAAGAAGTAACCCTCGGAGAATCAGCAACATTGAGTTTTGTTATTCTCACATCCTTTCTTTGAAGTTTATCAGAAATTGATTTTGAATCTTCAATTCTTGTTACCACGAATACGTTGTTCCCTCCAGTTACGATATACGAACACCAGGTATTTTTTCTGATATTGTTAACATCTACCATCAGAGATCTCATTTCTGGAGTAATGATTTTGACACCTGCCCTTTCCACAATTGAATGATATTCATCTGTATCTTTATGGGCTAGTTCAAAAATTCCTTTTATATCCTTATTCTCAGCAAGCTTTTGAAGTTCAATTAGCTTAGAATTTGCACTCTTTACTCTGTCCGAATATTCTTGGAGTTTTTTTACATTGAAATGTATATCGTCAGATGGCTTTCTTTCGTGTGGAAATGTGAATGCAATTATTTCAAAGTCTCCAAACTCCTCAGCAGTTAAAACCTGTCTTGTGTAAGTGGCATCGTTTCTTACCTCTGTAACTGTTAATCCTCCATATAGACTCCTTCCGACACTTTCAGAGATTATTCTAAGATAATTTTCCAGAGAGACAGGATCTTCATCCGGCAAAAGATATTGAATGCATTTCCCTAGAGCAGCTGCCCCTGCATCTGAACTCCCACTTAGAATATTTTGGTTTTCTGATTCAAAGTTCACATAATCAACTTTATATTTTTTTTTCAATTTTTCCTCATACTTTTGCATGAATGCTATAGGTGATCTTGAGCTTTCCTCAATTGTCTTTCCGTTGAACAAATAATCATGTTTCTTGTCTGATAACGAGATCCTTGTTCTCGACACAGACTCCTTATTTTTAATCGTATACGCAATTCCTGCGGATCCATGAAGAGGTATCCTGTTAATAGGGTCACTCAAACCTCCCAACAATACAATACCTATGGTTGGATGCGCAATAGCTTCTACATACTTGTCTGAAGATTCCATTATTATCAGTATTGCTTCTTATTATTCAAGATTACATGTACCTGAAAAATTTAATGTTTAGGATCATAAATTGTGCATAGTATATTTGCAAAAAATAAGAATAATCGTAAAAAACTGGAATAAAGTGATTTTAAACGAAAGCATTGTCCTTTAAGAACAGAGATTGTGCCTTCATCTAAATTCTTAGAATATGAGAATTTGGAGAACCCAAAATTATTTAAAACCTTATTACAGAATTGTGCAATCATTTTCCTTAGCATGAGAATAAATAGCGCAATAAGATTTACTGTGGGCTTTAAATTATGAATGATTCTGAACAGCATATTTTGGAAACTTTGAAAATAGATACTGCTGAAAAATTATTTTCTGATATACCCAACGACTTAAAAGTTAGTTTGACTAAGATTCCAAATGGAATTACAGAAATGGAACTTCTCTCAGAAGCTGTAAGAATTGCTAGGAAAAATAAGGTGGGAAATATAAATTTTCTTGGTAATGGTATATATGATAGATTTATACCATCATCTGTTGATTCCATATTGGGCAGAAGTGAGTTTCTAACTGCATATACCCCGTATCAACCTGAAATGTCTCAGGGTATGCTTCAAGCACTTTTCGAATATCAGAGTCTTATATGTGAATTAACAGAAATGGATTTTACGAATTCGTCGATGTATGATGGTGCAACGGCTTTGGGAGAGGCCATGAGGATGGCATACAGGATAAATGGAAATAAGAAAGTACTACTTCCTGAGAACATTTTAAAGAGTCATCTGAGTGTTCTTCAAAATTACGGATCAGGTATTAATCCTGTTTTTGAATTTTATAAATTGGATGCCACTTCAGGAGAGATTGATATTCAAGACCTGAAATCAAAGATAACGGAAGATAGCTGCTGTATTATTGTGTACAACCCTAACTGTTATGGCATTATAGAAAGTAAGATAGATGAGATTAATAGCTTCAAAGGAAACTCCATTCTCATTTATTATTATGATCCGGTATCGCTTGGTGTACTTAAATCACCTGGAGAACTGGGAGCAGATATTGCGGTATCAGACGGTCAGGGGTTGGGAATTTCACAAAATTTTGGTGGCCCAACATTGGGACTATTCTCATTCAGGAAAGAATATGTGAGGAAATCTCCTGGAAGAATAATTGGTAAAACTATGGATAAAGATGGAAAAGATGCTTATGTGATGACTCTCCAAACAAGAGAACAGCACATTAGAAGAGATAAAGCCACCAGTAATATATGTACTAACCAGGCTTTGCTGTCCATTGCATCTTCTGTTTATCTGGCAATTGTCGGTTCTAATGGTCTCAAAAACATTGCCTTAAGTAATTTTTCAAAAGCAAAATTGCTACAGAAAAAGTTGGAGAAAATTTCAGGCGTTGACCCCTACATATTCAAGGGTATATTTTTCTCTGATTTGGTAGTCTCCATAAAAACCAATAATAATTTGGAAGAAGAGCTCCTTAAAAGTGGTATAATGGGAGGAAAAACAACCGAAGAGCTATTATATATCCCCCCTTCCAAAGGCATCAAAACTTTCTTTTTCTCCGTTACAGAAAAAAGAACTGAGGATGAGTTAGACCTACTTGCAAAGACATTGGAGGTTGTTAAATGACATATCATCAAGCAAACTACGATGAAAAGCTTCTTAATGAATATAGATCAGGAAATGATTTCAAATTCCAGAATTTCGATGAAAAAAGTTTACCTGAGAACCTCTTAAGGAAGAATTTGAGATTACCAAGCATAGCGGAATATGATGTCATAAGACACTATACCAGGTTATCTCAGATGAATTATTGCGTTGATTTGGGAATTTACCCGCTTGGTTCTTGTACAATGAAATTCAATCCAAAATTTGCTGACAAGATAGCATCTTTAACTGAATTCAACAGTATCCATCCAAACCAAAATGAAAAAACGATTCAGGGAACACTTCAGATTATGTACGAATTACAAGAAAATTTGAAGGAGATTTCTGGGATGGAGAGAGTATCACTACAACCTCTTGCAGGCGCCCAAGGCGAATATACGGCACTTCTTATTATTAGAAAATACTTGGAGAATTCTGGCATGCACGATAGAGACGAAATAATTATTCCTGATTCTGCCCATGGGACTAACCCCGCTTCTGCCACAATGGCTGGGTTCTCCGTAATTGAGATACCAAGCGATTCAAACGGGGGAATTGATATTGATGCTCTTAAAGCAGCTATCGGACCTAAAACGGCAGCGTTTATGATAACAAACCCAAACACACTAGGGGTTTTTGAACCAAAAATTAAGGAGATAGCATCTTTAATTCATTCATCAGGCGCGCTGTTATACTATGATGGCGCAAATTTCAATGCGATTGTAGGAGTGACGAATCCCGGAAAAATGGGTTTTGATCTGGTTCACTTTAATCTTCATAAAACTTTTGCAACCCCACATGGAGGTGGGGGGCCAGGTGCCGGACCCATAGCCGTAAGTAAAAAGTTAATGGACTTTATACCTTCACCATTTGTCGATAGAAAGGGAGAAACGTATTTCTTTAACTATAATGTCTCTAACTCCATTGGAAAAATCTCATCATTTAATGGTTCTTTCATAAATTTGTTAAGAGCTTGGGCATATATGAGATATCATGGAAAAGATGGAATGTACAGAAACACCCTTAGAGCTGTAATGAACGCCAATTATATTTCCGCAAAACTTAAAGGGGAGTATGAAAGTGTTTCTGGTGATCTTAAAAAACATGAAGTTGTGGTATCATCAGAAAACAGAGGAAAGAGAGCTCTAGATATAGCCAAGTACCTCATAAATAATGGTGTACATTCACCTACCATTTATTTTCCGCTCATAGTTCATGAGGCTCTAATGATAGAACCAACGGAGGATGTCAGTGTTGATGATCTAGATAGATATTGTCAACTAATGATAGATGCTTTACATTCTGAAAACTCTTACCTGGAGTCTTTACCAAACGCACTACCAATCACAAGAGCCAACGAAGTTAAAGCAGCAAAGGATATGATACTCAGGTGGTAATAGGATTATAGAACAATGAATGCAAATATGACAAATGGAAATTATTCTTACCATCTTTCCCTATTTTCTTTCTGGAACGATCCATCACAATCTATCGGTACTTTCAGATATCTTATCTCTCCCATTACTGTCTTCATTGATCTGCCATAATATCCATTCTTCTGGCCCTGATTTTCCACGAGGAATGCATCACTTTCAGTATTCATCACATTCTCAAGGAATTCCTTTACAGCTTTTCTTGTCACTTCCGTTACAATTTAATCCATGTCATCGATTTGCGTTTACTTCTTTGGTTCTGTTCAAGGAGGTATCCTTTTTCATTTCATGAATTTTCTATTCATGATTTATATCTACACAAAATTCTGTAGACCATCTTGAAAGAATGAGTTTAGGTCTAAATTAATGTATTTGAAATAATTTATAATTGAACTAAATTTTTCTGTATCTCTTTAGCGAGACCTCGAAAACGTCACCCTCTCGGCCAAGAACATTAAGAGCTTCATCAACCTCGTTCTGCGAAACACCTTTCTTCAATAGTTCACTTACTATCTCTTCATATTTTATTCCTTGTGGATCAACACCAGAGGAAAGAAATTCTATAATGCCATCCTTTGCAATATTGATGTTTTGTGAAATTTGCTGATTAAACAATAACGAGGTTAAAACTTCTTCAAATTTAGTGTAATCATAATTCGGATAAGCCTTAATGCTCTTTAAAATTCCTTCAGCCTCGTCCTCTGTCAAACCGGAAGCAGTTAATACGCTCTGAGAAATGTCTGCCTTTTTCAAAGCCTCTTTTGATCCAATAATCCTTCTCCTGCAAAGGTAAGCTGTTCTCATGTTCCAGAAATTCATGCTTTCTGCGTCCGTTTCATGAATTAATTCCGGGTTGATATTGAATAGTATTTTCCCATCTTCCCCTTTATAGTGGCTAACCCTTCCCATTACTGCGACGTTTTGATTTAGCTCTATTTTTTCCAGTTGCCTTTTAACATTTTGGTTAAAATCTCTCTCAAAAAATGAAAGATAGAAAGCACCAGTAGGATCTGACACCGTTAATCTGATGGACTTTTCGTCTTCTCTCTGATTCGTTACGTTTCCAACAAAGAAAATTCTCCTGCCGTTTGATCCCAGTGGCGTCAAAAACATTGACCTTATCTTTTCACTTTCAGTATTTTCTTCCACCACAGTGGTTTCCCGTAATTCCTTTGAAAAAATCCATCTTGCTGGTTCTCTTTTCCCCTCTCTCATAGAAATTCACTCTCCATTATTTTTTTTAGTTCTTTATTGTCCTCTACACGTATCGGTGACACCAGACTTGCCCTTAAACTCATACCCATCGTATTCTTTGAAAGACTCCCCTGAATCTTCAAAGCTTTCCCCATTAATGATCGTTCTATTCTTTCATATATTTCCTTTTTTAAAGGCGGTCTTTTTTCATTTGATAGTTCTTCAGGTTTTATGCCGCAAATATCCTTTATAGCATCCATACCGGTTGTTACAGAAATGTAACCAGTTCCATCATCAACGTTAAAGTATGCAAATATATCATAATAAAATCCAGCTTCTGGGTGTGTTTCACATCTTTCATCGTCAATTTTCTTCTTGCACTCTTTACATCTTTTTATAAGCCCGCTCTTTTCGCCCATGGATATGGGAAATCCGGCAATATATATCCCCCCTATAGGATTTACAATTTCTGAGATGTACGTGAATTTTGGCCCTTTTTCAATCTGAAGTTCTATATCATGTACCTCAGCCCTTTCTCCCAGGCTAGCATTAACCCTTCCATTAAATTCATCTATTTTCACTCCTTCAAGTCTTACACCATGTCCCATTGGTAATTTCCTTCCAAATGAAGATATCCTTATGCTTCCGGTATCATCATCCATAACATACGAGTATACTTTCCTTTTTTCACCATTATTTTCAAACTCCCGTTCTTTCTCTTCCCTTAGGATACCTTCAAGTGTAACGAATTTTACTCCTGATCCTAGATTCTTAATTTTCTCGTAGTTGTATGTTCTCTTGACCTCCATTTCAACATCAGGTTTTAATGCAAACTCAGTTTTATCATCAAAATATATCCTTATCTTATCATTATATTTCTTTGTATAAGCTCGTTTTATGTTAACTACATCCTTTTCCCTGACCATTGATGAGATATTCCACGCCGTGAAGGGTAACACCCCTGTTTCATCCCCCAGCAGACCATAGTGATACACACTGTTACCCTTTTCTGAATTCCTCTCCTTTTGAGAAAGGGACAATACTTTTGCAGTCAATTCAACATCCTGAATTTCATCTGTAATTTCATTTATTTTTTTTATGACCAAGAGAAAACTCCCTCTAAGTAAGCTAAAGACACATTCATATAAAATAGCTTTTTTTCGCGCATTTGAAAAACGATTGGTTAAATACAATACATAAATTTACCAATAAAAATAAGAGGAGAAAAATTGATTGGCATTATAGGAGGCAGCGGAATTTATAACCTTCTTTCTGAAAAGAAATCTTTGAAGATTAATACTCCATATGGAGAAACTTCAGCAGATATTCAAACTGGAATAATCTCAGGCAAAGAAGTCGCGTTTATACCAAGGCATGGAAACAAGCATCAGATCCCCCCGCACATGGTAAATTATCGAGCAAATATTTACGCACTGGAGAAGGCTGGATGCAATGAAATATTGGGAATTAATGCTGTTGGTTCCTTAAAGGAAAGTATTGAGCCGGGAGATATTGTTATACCAGATCAATTCATTGATTTCACCAGAAAGAGATCACTTACATTCTTCGATGGACCAGATGTGGTACATATTTCAACTGCCGATCCTTTTTGTCCCAGAATGAATGATATCCTGTTTTCTGTTTCAAAGAAAAATGGGAAAACTCATAATGGTGGAACATATGTAGTAATTGAAGGCCCAAGATTTTCAACCAGGGCAGAATCAAGGATGTTCAGGAATTTTGGAGATATAATAGGAATGACATTAGTTCCGGAGATTACACTTGCAGATGAATTGAGTATGTGTTACTCCATGCTTGCTACTGTAACTGATTATGATGTATGGTCTGAAAAACCTGTGGAAGCTTCTGAAGTAATAAAGATCATAAAAGAAAATGAGGAAAAAACAATGAAAAATATAGAAATGTTTGTGAAACAAAACACACCAAGAAACTGCCAGTGCAGCAAGAGATTGGAAGGCGCAAGGTTATAAGATGTATAAGATAAGAGTTTTAGGAGGCGCTCAGGAGGTTGGGCGTCTCGGGATTATTATTGAAGAACATGGAAAGAAGGTTCTCATTGATTACGGGGTTATTCCGGAAAAACCACCACTATACCCTCTACCACCGGAAAAGGTCGATTCAATATTCGTAACGCATTCCCATCTTGACCATATAGGAGCTCTTCCTATCTTCTATCAGGATTACACTCCGAATATATACGCTACCGATATGACAGCTAACAGCATGAGACCGATGCTAAAAGATTCAATAAAAGTCATGAATCTGGAAGGTTATCCAGTCAGATTCACGCAAGATGATATTGAGAAACTCTACGAAAATTTGATGACCGTAAAATATGGTGAGACTATCGAGGCAGATGGATTCAAGGTCTCACCGCAAAGCGCAGGACATATTCCAGGTTCAACCATGTGGAAGTTTGAAAATTCATCTAGCATTATGGTCACTGGAGATCTATATACAAGTGATTCACTTCTTCTCAAAGGTGCAGAACCGCAGAAATGTGATACACTAATAATTGAAAGTACCTATGCAGGGAAAAATCATGTAGATAGAGAAGCTGTGAGAAAAAATCTGAGAGAATCCATAAAAGAAGTTGTGGAAGGCGGAGGAAAAGTTATTCTTCCATCATTTGCCATGGGCAGAACTCAGGAACTTGTCATGTCAATCAGCGATTTACCATACAATATTGCAACGGACGGAATGGGTAATTTGATCTCAAACATATATATGCACACACCAGGATACCTAAGATCTGATAAGAACTTCAGGAAGGCCCTATCGAATGTCAATGAAATAAGGGGGAGAAATATGAGGGAAACCGCCCTTGAAAATGATATAATTATATCTACTTCAGGTATGTTAGACGGTGGACCTGCTCTAGGGTATATTGAGAAGCTCCTTGACGATAAGAAGAGCGCCATATTCATGACAGGATATCAGGTCGAGGGAACCAATGGAAGACAACTCATGGAAACCGGTACATTAAACATTGCAGGAGCACAGGTAAGACCCAAAATGAAAGTTGAATTTTTTGATATGTCTGCACATGCTGGCCATGACGATCTGGTTAAATTTATTAATGGATGCAGCCCGGACAGAATTATTTTCTGCCATGGCGAACAAAGGGAAAAAATGCTTGAGGATCTTTCAAACTATGAGATAATCCTTCCAATGAATGGAGAGGAATTTTCCTTTTAGACCTCTAGATTTCATTCTTCTATTAAACCACCAATGCAATAATTTCAACTGCGTCAATTATAAACTGGATGGCAAAAGCCGCAACCAATAAACCAAAAATTCTTGTTATTGCCTTAAGAGATTTATCTCCTATGGCTCTGGATATTTTGGTTCCGGATGTAAATAGAACGACTACTACTATGAATATTGTAATTAGAGAAGCCAGGACTTCTATTATTGCATATAGACCGGATTGCGATAGAATGATTACCAGAGATATGGCTCCTGGCCCGGCCAGTAGTGGTGTTGCAAATGGTACTATTCCCAGGTCGGGATTTTTGTAGGTTTTGCCAGTTGACTTTGGCCTGTCACCCTCCCTTACCATTTCAATTCCCATTATTAGTAGAATTATACCACCAGCAATTTGGATTGCTGCTATGGATATTCCCATAAGTTCAAGAAGAAGCGAGCCTCCTAATGTGAATAAAATCATAATGATAAGCCCATATACGAAAGCGTCCTTTGTCGCTTCCCTTTTCTCTAATTCTGAATAAGATGAGGTCATTGAAACAAAGAGAACCATTGATCCAATGGGATCTATTACAACAAACAAAGGTATGAATATTTTTGCAATGTCGAATAGATTTTTTATATCCATTCTCTGATATTATTAACTCAATATAATAGTTTTTTAGGTAAAGGTTGAAAAACCTCATATTGCAAATAAATAAGATTTTAAATTAGGATTAGATCAAGCCTGAAATGAAGGTTCTTATTCTGGGAATTGACGGATATATAGGCTGGCCCCTTGCACTGAGACTTATCGCCCGTGGGCATGAAGTGTCTGGAGCTGATTCCTTTTTCACAAGAGAAAGGGTCAGAGAAGTAAATTCTGACTCAATTACACCCATTCTTTCAATGGAGGAGAGAATAGAAAAATTATATCAATTATGGAACAAAAAAATAGATTTCCATAAGGGCGATGTTAGCGATCCGGAATTTGTATATGATCTTATTAGAAAAATAAAACCTGAAGCTATAGTTCACTTGGCGGAACAAAGATCAGCTCCTTATTCCATGCTTGGATTAAAACAGGCAACAGATACCTTAACCAAGAATATGATAGGAACTTTGAATTTGGTTTATGCGATGAAAGACATAGTTCCTGATTCACATCTGTTAAAATTAGGTACCATGGGAGAATATGGAACTCCCAATATAGACATTCCTGAAGGCTTCTTCGAGATTGAATACAAAGGCAGAAGGGATTTCCTTCCATTTCCTAAATTTGCAGGATCATGGTATCACTGGAGCAAAGTACATGATACAAATAACCTGATGTTTGCCAATAAGCTCTGGAGTTTGAGGATAACAGATGTGATGCAGGGTGTTGTTTATGGTACAAGAACAAATGAAATAGAAGAGACGAAACTCTTTACAAGATTTGATATAGATGAGGTATGGGGGACTGCTCTAAACAGGTTCTGTACTCAAGCAGTTTTAGAAGAACCCATAACTCCTTATGGACGGGGACTACAGAGAAGAGGATTTTTGTCCTTGGAGGATAGTATAAATTGTCTTACTATCGGACTTGAAAACCCTCCTGAATACGGGGAATACAGGGTTTTTAATCAGTTTGATGAGCACTATTCGGTCAATGAACTGGCAGAGCTAACATCTTCAACAGCAAGAGATATATTACATAAAAGCGGCAAAATTGAACATGTAGAAAATCCTCGTATAGAGAATGAAGAGCATTACTATAACCCAGAACATTCAAAGCTGAAAGCTCTCGGTTATGAGAGAAAGAGAGACCTTAAAGAAGAAATTATACTAATGTTAAAAGACATTGAAAATTTCAAAGCAAAAGCAGACACGCTAAGAAGTGTTATCAAACCTAAAACAGTGTGGAAAAATAGTCAAGGTCTAGGGAAATGAAATAAACATTAACCTAATGTTAATTTGCCTATTCCCTAAAAAATTTATAAATGACCGTTGAATCTGTGTTTAATGTCAATTAGGGAAATTTTGAGAAAACCCTTGCTCATTCGAGTACTTTCTCTATCAATAATTTTATTAGTGTTGGTATCGTTCTTCGGAATTGGAGTTGTTCCATACCACTCTTCAGAGCACTCCACATATAATCCAAGCACTGTTTCTACCAACTATTATAATCCTGTTAGCGAAAATCAATGGTCACCCATCACAGCAGTCGGACCTGGCCCAAGAGCCAACGCAAGTATGGCATATGGTTCCACAACAAGTGGGGTCATCCTATTTGGAGGAGAGGTCTTTAATGGGCCTAATATAACTTTTCTTAATCAGACATGGCAATATTACTCGGGAAACTGGATAAATCTTACTACTTCAAATGCACCGCCCGCAATGATCGGTGCTTCAATGCAGTATGATCCTTCAACTGGATATATATTGCTCTTTGGAGGAATGAACAAAACTTCCTATTTCAATCAAACGTGGATTTTTACAGGAAAGACGTGGTCTGTTTTGAACTTTTCAACGCATCCTTCGTCCATGGCATTCGGAGCGATGAGTTATTCTCCTGCTCTAAACGCCATAATTCTTTATGGAGGAATAGGACCAAATGGATATCTTAACTCAACATGGGAGTACAAGAATAAGTGGATAAATATTACAACAGACAGTAAAAAAATGCCTTCCATGGAAGGATCTGAAATGGCATATGATTCAGCTGGTTACCCAATAATGTTTGGAGGTTACAATTCTGAGGGTTATTCTGATACCACGTGGACAATGAGCAGTTCCATGACATGGAATAATATAACGACAATCCACAACCCTGGAGGCAGAGCCTTTGGAGAATTAAAGTTCTATCTTCTGGACAATGAGACAATCCTATTTGGTGGAGTAAACTCAAACGGTCCAATTTCTGGAACATGGGAATTTAATTCTTCTTCCAATATGTGGATGGAAGGTCAATTGAGAGGATCAGAACCTAATGTATACTATGGGCAGACAATGGCACGTTACGAGGCAAATTCAACCCTAATATTGTTTGGTGGTTCAATGGGAACACAAACTTTCTCATCTACATACTCATTTGCAAATATTACTGAATACTATGTTGTATTCAAAGAATCCGGACTGCCTTCATCTGCGGAATGGGGAGTTCAACTAGGCAATACGTTCGTGAATTCTACCTCAAGTGATATAAGCATTTTAGCACCTACTGGAACTCAGTGCTACAACATTACTATGGTTCCGTCAGGATATCAAACGTCCCAAATGAGTGGAAACATAACGGTCTACTTCGAAGAGCTTAATGAGACTATTACATTCACGAAAATACCCGGTTTGGTCTATTACTTCTATGGAGCTTTTGCAGGTGTGGGATTAGTTGTTCTTGCCTTGATCGTCACAGAGGTTATGAGAAAGATGGGTAAGAAGTGAGACACTTCTAATGCAGCAACTCTTGCAATAAACTTTGTACTTCAAAGTAGATGTTTGAATCATTTTGATTAAGAAATCTCTTTGAATAGTATATTAATAATAATTAGATTAAATACCTTCTAATACGGCTTAAACTGCATGTTATCTGTTCTAGTTTTATCCATATTTACCTGCTGCCCTTTAAAATTGTAACTACTTAAAAAATGTGTTTCGCTCTCTTCTATTCCCCAAATCAATTGAGTAAATTGCTCAAGAACCTATGTTATGAAACCGTGTTCTGATTTGGATCGATTTCATACCTTTTGCCATTATAGTACATCCTCGAAGCTGTTTCAAAAAATTTTAATTCATTAACCAATCAGGAAAAGTGCAGATAAACAATATCAGAGTGATTTTACGTCTATTAATAGTGTCGTCATCACTAATTTTTGCGCCTGTTTTTGGAAGTGAGAGCAATATTCACGCAATGACAATGTCTTCCTCATCGAATGTGATTAGTCAAAAACTACCTCCATGGCTGTTTAACGAATCTTACTTCAATTATTCTTTAACTGTTAACGGAGAGAATCAACTTACGCATATTATGATTAATGATGTGAATATAAATTGTGGGTTGGTTTCTTATTATCAAAATACGAAAACTAACTATCATATATGTTCATCCAATGAGCGTTTCTGTTGTCCGAATACCTCATTAAACATTTTCCCAGGAGTATCCTCTTTTGTTCTAACTTCTATTCAAAATGCAAAAAATCCATTTATAAGTGGTGACAATGATGTAATTAACTCGTCTCTAAGGGTGGATTGCATTGTTTACTACATGAATAGAAATATAACCGTAGATAAGCTATTTTTAAATAAAACATGCAAAAATAAGGGAACTGATTTTAACATTGCAGAGACCTATGATTGCCTCGATGCATATTCCGGATTGTCTTTAAGACTTAACACAACGGAATCTGGGAATTATAGTTTTAGTTACAGCGATTATAAACTATTTTCGACCAACGTTATGCTCAATGGAACCTTGAATAAAAGTAAAAATTCTGTTGATGCCAATGGTTATACGATGTATTATGAAATCTTCATAGGGTGTTTAGCG
>JAKAYH010000361.1 GCA_021826835.1 Thermoplasmata archaeon
CGATATACAAGGGAAAGAAGACGGGTACATTTGGTCATTTTTCAACCTTGAGTTTTTATCCTGCACACCATATAACGATGGGCGAAGGAGGTGCTGTTAACACAAATGATCCAATGTTTGAGAGGATTGCGCGTTCTTTCCGAGACTGGGGACGAGATTGTTATTGTGAAACAGGGGCTTCTGATAGCTGTGGAATGAGATTCACACAGAAATTTGGTGAGTTGCCTCTGGGCTATGACCATAAATTTGTTTATTCTCACATCGGATACAATTTAAAGGCTACGGATCTCCAAGCAGCAATAGGTGTCGCTCAACTGAAAAAGATAGATAAATTCATAGAGGCTCGGAAGAAAAATTTCAAGAATCTGTACGATAGATTAAAGCCATACCAAGACCATTTTGTGCTTCCAAAATCCCTACCAGAAGCTGATCCATCCTGGTTTGCGTTTCCCATAACGATCAGGGAAAATTCAGGAATTACTAGGAGGGAAGTTGTCAATTCTTTAGAAAGAAAGAAGGTTATGACAAGAATGCTTTTCGCAGGAAATCTAATAAAACACCCCGCATATTTGAACGTAAGGAAAAGGATAGCTTCAAGTTTGAGCGTAACTGATCGTGTGATGAACGATACCTTCTTTGTCGGTGTTTATCCGGGAATAACCGAGGAGATGATTGAATACGTTGGTGATGTTTTTGATGATATCATGGGGAAGTTCAAGTGATCACAACAAGAGCAAAAATTCGTCTTGAAAAGGAAATAAGCGAAAGCCTGTTTCTAATATCGGTAACACTTCAAAGATACAAACAGTGGGTTCCGGGTATGTTTATGCAGATCTCGCTGAAGGAGAGAACTGCTAGTGAACCATGGCTGGACGGCCACTCCTTTAGCTTCGCCAGCTGGGGAAGTGAAAAAGCTTTGATTCTCGTTAGAAAGGAGGGAGCATTTACTACAGAGCTGGTGCGTAAATCAATGGACGGTTTTTTAACATCAGTCAGATATCCATTCGGAGATTTTATGCTGAATTCAGGCAAGAACAAAGTTTTCCTTGCAGGTGGAGCAGGTATTTCGGTATTTTTGAGTTACTTAGATTATATTAATCTGGCACAGAATAGCTCAGAATCTGTTTCGCTGTTTCATGTTTCGAAAAGAGAATCCGAAAGTGTGAGAAACATTTACAGTAAGAATATACCGGATAACGTTTCCATTATGCAGTATACAACTAATAGGGATGAAACATCTTATACTGGGAGACCGACTATAGATGATCTTAGAAATGTGATATCCGATCTGAGCGGAAAGGATTACTTTATTTGTGGCCCCCCTGGATTCAATTCATACTGGCGCAGTCTATTAAAAAATCTCGGGATTTCCCCTAAGGAGGAGCAATGGGAAAATATGGTGAAGTAAAAATGAAAGTCGTAATATTAGCAGGCGGATTGGGCACACGCATAAGCGAGGAAACAACGGTTAAACCTAAACCCATGGTTGAAATTGGACCAGAACCCATACTATGGCACATTATGAAAATCTATTCTTCTCAGGGCTTTAACGATTTTATTATCTGCGCTGGTTATAAGCAGAATATGATCAAGGACTATTTTGTTTCATATCTAAGGAATCATATTGACATTGAAGTTGATTTTAAAGGTAACGACGTTAAAATTCTTAATGAACATAAAGAAAACTGGAAAGTCAAGGTCATAGATACAGGACTTCTCACTATGACTGGGGGAAGAATAAAGAGAATTCAAAAGTATATCGACGAAGAAAATTTCATGGTAACTTACGGTGATGGCTTAGCAGATGTTGATCTTAACAAATTGCTGCTTTCACATAAGAAAGAAGGAAAATTACTAACTGTTACTGCAGTTCAACCGAAGGGTAGGTTTGGTATACTTATCATAAATAGAAATGAGGTAGTAGATTTCACAGAGAAACCAGCCGGAGACGGGATGTGGATCAACGGAGGATTTTACGTTATGAACCAGGGTGTTTTCGATTACATTGAAGGAGATGACACAATTTGGGAACAGGAACCCATGAAGAGACTCGTGAGTGTAAGAAAGGTGAATGCCTACAAGCATTATGGCTTCTGGAGACCCATGGACACAATGACAGACAAGAGGCAATTAGAAGAAATATGGGCTAATGGAAAAGCGGAATGGAAAATATGGAAAGATTAAAAATTCTGATAACTGGTGGAACTGGATTCGTCGGTGCAAATCTTGTACGCTTTTTTTTAGCAAATGGCCATGAAGTGGCAACTACAGTACGCAAAGAAAGCAATAAATGGCGAATTTCTGATATATTAAGGGATACCAATCTATTCACGATTGATTTAACTGATCAACAAAAAGTCAATGATCTTTACACATCTTACAAACCAGATGTCATTATTAATACAGTTGCATATGGGGGTTATCATTTTGAAACTGATATGAAAAGAATGATAAATGTCAATTTTAATGCAACAGTTAACCTCGTTGAAGCTTATTTAAAGTCAGACTCGCAGCTTCTTATTAATACCGGTTCCAGTTCAGAGTATGGTTTTAAACAAAAACCAATGTCCGAAAACGATGTTTTAGAGCCTTTTGGAATATATGCAGTATCTAAAGCAGCAGCTACTCTATATTGCAGGTCGCGATCAATTGAAACCCACAAAAAAATAGTAACTTTTAGACTTTTCTCGGCTTATGGGGACTACGAGGAATCGCACCGCTTAATACCTTATCTCATGATGTCTTTTCTAAAGAATCAAAAGGCTGAGTTGAACAACCCGAACAATATTCGCGACTATATATATGTAAAAGATATAAATAATGCTTACAATGAAATGATTAGAAAAACCGATTTTATTGATTTTGGAGAAATACTTAATCTTGGCTCTGGTTTAGAAACAAAGGTAAGTGATATTGTAGACTTAGTTGAGAAAATATCACAAAGAAAAATCAAGATAAACTGGCAATATAACATCGAAAGGATAGGAGATAGAGTTACCAACTGGGTTTCAAATATGTCAAAAACTCATAAAACTTTAAATTGGAAGCCAAGATATTCACTGGAGGAAGGTTTATCAGAAACGTACAAATGGTTTGAAAAAAATGCCAATAAATACGAGGTGACTGAAAATTCAAAATTTAAAAGAGTTAGCGAAGGAAATACGTATTGATCTCGTGAAAGTGCACAACAGAACACATACATCACATATAGGTTCGGAATTCTCTTCATTAGATATACTGATTGAGTTATATTATGAAGTACTAAACGTTACAGTAAAAAATTATTTAAGCGTGGATAGGGATTATTTTATTCTTAGTAAAGGTCACGCAGCACCTGCTTTATATGAGGTCCTGTTTAGAAAGGGATTCATCGATAAGGACGATCTAGAATCATATGGCAAAAACGGTTCAATACTTGGTGAACACCCAATGAGAGAGATTTTTGGAATTGATTCTTCGACTGGTTCTCTTGGGCATGGCTTATCGATAGCCGCTGGCATAGCTTATTCTCTTAAGTATTCGGGAATGAATGATAAAGTGTATTGCCTTTTAAGCGATGGCGAATGCCAGGAAGGATCAACAATTGAAGCTGCCAATTTCGCTGGAAGGATGAAGCTGGATAATCTTGTTGCG
>JAKAYH010000013.1 GCA_021826835.1 Thermoplasmata archaeon
GATGGAGGGAGATGATTCTAAGATTCATGAATGACCCCATTGCGTACCTGAGGGAATACTTCAGGAGAAGCAACTCTGAATCCGGATTCTCTGCGGACAAGAGATCGACAGGGCACATGATATTCCAGAGGAGGAAAGACCGTATTGAAACATCTGGATTCGCCAAAGGACTGCTTCACAACCTGATGCTTATGAACGGATAGAGACACTTATGTCCCAGAGTCGTTACTATTCATTACGTTTAAATAGGATATCCAGAAAAGTCTTACTAACAGTTTTTTGTCAGCGTTTATCAAAGGTGTGTTACGAGAAAATTTTACAGAGGTAAGATCCTAAAAAGTTTCATACATATGTTATTTATAAATCAGGATTTCCTCTGTAATGGAGGTATATTTATCAATTTCATCTCTATACTTTTCCACTATTTCCTCAGGAGAATACCCATGTAAAAGCATTTTCCTGACATCTTTGTTTCCGGCGACTCTGTCAAAGTATGATTCAAATAGTGTGAATTCATCAGGATAGAGATCTAAAAGCTCTCTCAATATAGCCAAGGAAAGCTCGAAGGGTCTAAATGAATTTCTATCCTTAACGAATATATAAAGACCCGAACATACTTCTCCAGAATATTTCGAAAACATAGGCTTAAACTTTACTTCCAAAAATTGGACAGAGGAATAGTTGAATTCCTCCATCACTTTCTTAAGTTTTACCCCATTTATCCACGGTGCGCCAATTACTTGGAAAGGTTTGGTTGTACCTCTCCCTTCGGATACGTTTGTTCCTTCAAACATAACCATACCAGGATAGACAGCGGCAGTATCAAGTGTTGGGATATTTGGGGATGGCATTATCCATGGAAGTTCAGTTCTATCATACCACATATCTCTTTTCCAATTTTTCATTTTTATGAGACTTAGGAGCGTTTTTTCCTTGTTGTAGAATCTATTGAAATATAGTGCAATTTCTCCAAGTGTTAATGAGTGTCTTATGGGTACCTGCACAGCACCTATAAAAGAAAATAACTGCTTTTGCAACAGTGGGCCCTCCGGACTCCTTCCAGTAATTGGGTTTGGACGATCAAGAATTATGAAATCCTGATCGATTTTCCCAGATATTTCCATGGAATAAATCATCGTTGCAATATATGTATAAATTCTGCAGCCTACATCCTGAAGATCGTATACAATCGTGTCAAAATTTTCCATGAGGTCTTTTGGCGGGTATTTCGAATTGTCTCTTTTAGAATCCATTGTCCTCATCAAAAGATCTATGTTATCATCTGCCATTTTCTTCATTTTTTTGGGTTTTCGATAAAGGCTTTTAATGGTTACCTGCAAATCCTCATCGAAATAAGGGTCTATTATTTCACCAGCCTGGTGTTCTGAGAAGTAACCATGTTCCGGACTAAGGAGAGTAAGTTTTTTAATACTTTTTATTGATTTCATTATCTCAAGTGTTGAAAGGAGATTCGAGGATCTGGACATGTTGCTTGTTATAAGCCCGACTCTCGTTCCCTTTAGTTTGGGTGCAAGCTCATTGTGCACTTGATCTAGACCAATTATCGTCATATTTCAAAACCTCATTGCTCATATCAGCATGGTATCTAAATTTGAGTACGTCTGCTATTTCTGAAATGCTAGATTTTAAAAAGAACTAGGCAAACTTTGTTGAATACTTCCTATTTTCTCAAATATATCCAACAAATTTTTAGAATAACTACTGCCGTCAAATAGGTTATCAAAAGATACACTCGCCATGTGACCATTAGCGTGTATTATGTTCCCTCCGCCAAGATATAATGCAACATGCCCTTTAAAGAAAATTAAGTCTCCAACTTTCGCATTTTCAAAACCATCCACTGTTTTTGTAAAATCTCTCTGCTGATCCGAATTTCTTGGCAGTTCCCAGCCAACGAAGCGATAAAGACGCTGAACAAATCCCGAACAATCAAAACCGAAATCGGATGTGCCTCCCCATAGATAGGGCACTCCGATGAATTTCATGGCTAATTCTGTGATAGAAAATCGATAATCGTTTATTTTGGTGATCTTATGCTCAGGAATATTGTGCTTTGATACATCCTCGTCACTAAGGAGTGAACCAAATGGGAGCTTCACATCCTCGGCATCAAAGAATGATTTGAGTTTATACTTCCTTTTATCCCCTTCCACAATTAGGTAAGTTTTGATAAATCCAGTTATACCGTCCTTAGATCTTATTTTTGTGTATTCTCCAAAGTTTTCAATTACGCGAAATTCTTCGCCGAAAATTACCTGTGAATCACGTTCTGATTCGAATTTTGGTTCTTTCCGTATATCAGCTACGCCTATCCTGATGTAAGACACAGCCACTAATATTCTAATAGAATAAGAAATTATTGAACTAGGGTTACCGGACTACTTTTAAAAATACATCTGAAAGGAGTACATTGATTAATAAGTCGAAATAAATTAAGGTATTGAACAATATTGGTGGTCAAATGATACAATACGACGTTCGGGTGCCCATGAGCGATGGTGTTGAACTATCGTGCGATATATATTCTATAGAAGCTGCCTCAAGATTACCTGTTGTTCTTTTGAGAACACCTTATGGGAAGGGGAGTGATGAAATTCAAGACACTGCTCTCAGGTTCAACTCATTTGGTTATAATTTCGTTTCATGTGACGTCAGGGGAAGAGGTGACTCCGATGGCAAATTTATCCCATACTTCAACGAGTCTAGAGATGGATTTGACCTTGTCGAGTGGCTTTCCTCCCAATATTTTTCTGATGGAAATATTATAACGTACGGTGCTTCTTATGCTGCGCGTATTCAGTGGCTTACTGCCCTTACACATCCACCACATCTAAAGGCTATGATCAGTATAGTTTCGCCATCAGACCCTTTTGTGGAAGATCCAACTGGATACCCTTCTCCTATGACACTACAGTGGCTCTTTTCAATATCCGGGGCAACCATGCAAAACGGAAGACTTGTAAAATGGGGCGATGTTTTCCGAAAACTTCCTTTAATCGATCTACCCATGTATACGGGTCGCTCTATTCCATTTTGGAAGGAGTATTTTATTAATCCTCCGGGAAGTAAATTCTGGGATCCGCTCTTTTATCAGAAAAAATTAGAACAATTGGATGTTCCAGTGATGCATATATCTGGTTGGTATGATGATGAACAGATCGGAACTTTTATCAATTACATGAGAATGAAAAATATGGCTGCCACTGAATTTGCGCAGGAACACCAAGCAATGATAATTGGGCCTTGGCCGCATAAAGTGAATACATTTACAAGATTAGGCAGACTTGACTTTGGGCCAGATTCGATAATCGATCTTGTAAAATTGGAGTCCCAGTGGATAAAGTCCATTCTTGAAGATCGCGAAACGAAACAGGATCGTGTTCGCGTGTTTATGATGGGCTCAAATAAATGGATGAAGTATAATGATTGGCCAATTCCAGATTCATTTCAATCTTATTTTTATTTAAACTCAAATGGACATGCAAATTCCAGTTCTGGTGACGGTATACTTACCTCCGAACCTGTTTTACAAAGTTCCCACTCCTCAACATTTGATGAGTTCTTATACGACCCGGCTTATCCTGTTCCTTTCATTACCGAAGATAGTTTCTCACAAATTGGAGGACCTGATGACTATTCAGAGATTGAAAAAAGGAACGACGTACTCGTATATTCTTCCCATAGACTCACGAGCCCCATTAGACTTGCAGGTGAAGTAAAGGCAGAGCTATACGTCTCGACAACTGCCCCAGATACAGATTTTACAGTAAAATTAGTTGATGTATGGCCAGACAAGTATTCCCTTCGCCTCACAGACGGAATAATTAGAATGAAGTACAGAAATGGCTTTAATCATGAGGATTACGTCTCACCAGGAAAGATCATCAGAATAAACGTCGACCTATGGAATACGTGTATTGAGATCCCCGAAGATCATACAATTAGAATTGAGATTTCATCAAGCGCATTTCCAAAGTACTCGAGAAATCAAAACATAATCGGAAATCAGGCTCTCACGGATAAATTAGTACCTGCAACGCAAAGGGTTTATCATGATTCTGAGCATCCTTCGAAACTAATCTTAACTTCAATCAAATAGTTCAAATTATAAGAATCAAAATTAATACTTTGTGAATATATCCATATAATGAGGCCTGGCTTATTTATTCAATCTGGAATACGTGGAATGGAAAGAGAGGAAGCTCTCCGAAAGATTTCAGATCTTTTACCGTCATCAATCGTTTTGTTTAAGTCTGATTTCTCGTCTGTTACAGATCTTGAATCACTAATTAAGAAAATAAGACACATATATGTCATAGATCGTGGTGTTACGGAACCTGTCATTGCAGTTGACCAGGAAGGGGGGAATGTAGTAAGATTACCCTGGCTGGATTATAATCCGAGCAATCTTTTCTTAGGGAAGCTTGATAATGTCAATTTTACGCGCTACGTTGGTGCTTTAACTGGACACCAACTTTCTGAGCTTGGAATAAAATGGAATCTTGCTCCGGTTCTAGATCTGCTGAACCCCTATAATCAGGTGATATTGGAAAGATCTTTTGGAACTGACATAATCAAGGTTTCTAAGCATGGTTCAGCTTACATAGAGGGATTGCAAAATCACGGTGTGCATGCAACAGCAAAACACTTCCCAGGTCATGGAGGAGTCATAGGTGATTCACACCTGTTGCTCCCAGAAGATAAAAGAAGTTATGAAACAATAATGAATGATGCTTATCCGTTTAGACAAGCAGTGTTGGTTGGAGTGCATTCTGTCATGTTGTCGCATGTACTCTATTCTAGTATCGATTCTAATTACCCCGCGTCTATTTCCGGAAAAGTACATAACTTACTTAGAAACGATTTTAAATTTGACGGATTGATGATTACAGATTCAATAGACATGAGAGCTCTTTCGGATAACTTTAACAAAGAAGAGATTGTCAAAAATACCCTATTTAATGGGATTGACGTAATTGAAAGCGGTGATTTAAACGGGTCTCTCGAGCTAGCAGATATAATATCAAACAGAGATCTTGGAAACGTACATGCTAAGATTGATAGAATATTGAAATTTATTGAGAGCCCTATACATTCGCCCAGTAATCCCGGATCATACCTGATGAAGTCAGTTGAGCTGACGTTTCCTATTATCCGAAGAAACGTTGCATTAGATCCCTCATCAACGACATACCTTATTTTGTTGGATACTCCTTCCGAAAGTAACGTCGTTGAAAGTAATGATCAAATGGATAGCCTAAGCAAAGAAGTAAAAAAATTAGATATTAAAATCAAAATTGTCCGTGGATTTGATAGTATAGATGCATCGGATCAAAAAAGTCAGTTCGTTTTCGTAGGAAGAAATGAACATCTAAAAAACAGAATATGGAAAATCAATGAATTTTGTAAGGGAAAAAAATGTGCTTTCATATCTACTGGGGTAGATACAGATATAGGTATTGTAGATCCGTCTATTGGATACATAAGCACATATTCTCAGAAACCTGCAACTATCTTAGGGTCCTTGATTAAACTTATTGGTTATTTTTAATCTTTTGGTTCTTCAAGTTTTTTTGCGAATAAAATGTGAATCCCATGGATCGATTTGAGATCTTTAAGTGGATGGAGTAGAATGACAATTAAAACGTAGCTATAATTGTTTTGGGTGAATAATTATGCTTCGTCAAAAAACTCTGCTACTGAAATTTATTATCATATTCTTTAATTCTTTATTCCTCTCCACAAATATTCGAGAATAAACCGCTAAAGCGTATATAACATTTAGCACTTATATTACAATTAGTTAAATTTTATTATACCGATCACATAAGATTATCCATTTTTTATACATTATTTAACATATCCATTTGAGTGTATTCCTTGTAGTATTTTCCTCAGATAAAAAAGATTTAAACATGCCAAGCATGAAATGGGTTAAATTCCCGCTACGCGCGTTTTTCAAATGTTTTGATCAGTTTACGAATGAAATACAATTAGTAAAGAATACAGTTTCTTCTACGTTCCATGAAATCTCTTCTCTCCGGATACCAGTCTTTCTTTATTTCCTCAATCATAGTATCATTTTCAAGATAGTGCTTTATCTTTTTGGATCCATAAAGCTTTATCATGTGTGGAAAATCTATTAGATTTGGATCGATGTTATAAAGTACCTTCAAAGCAGAGATCGCTAGCTCTATGCTGTTGAATCGTTCCCTATTGAAAATATGAATAAAATATCCCTCAACTCTTTGATCTCTGAGCGAGTCAAACGCAGGAACGAACATAGTCTTTCTAAGAATGACTCCTTTGTTTTTTATTAATGGTATTTTGAATGATTTGACATATCCAAACTGTAGGAATGGATAAGGAGTTCCTCTTCCGACACTCGCCCTGGTTGCTTCCAGCAGAACTAACCCATTAAAATTGACCACTGAATCCATACACGAAAGGTTTAGGGACGGGGGAACGAAGAATTTCATATATTCGTCGTAGTACTTGTCTCTGGAGTATTCGGACATCGAAGAAACTTCTAAATCAGCGTTGATTGTTTGATTCATAAAGATCGCGATCTCACCAACAGTCATTCCGTATCTGAGTGGAATCTGCTCGGCACCAATGAAAGAAATATTTTCTTTTTCCATCATCGGGCCATCCACCTTGCTAGCCGTCAATGGAGCAGGTCTGTCGCAAACAATTACCTTTACACCCATTTCCCTAGACGCAACCAGAAGTTCTTTCAATATTGAAAGATGTGTATATGGTCTAGAACCAGAGTCCTGAAGATCATAAATTATTGCATCTATTCCTTCCAATTTTTCATGGGAAAATGGTTTTCTATTTTCTGAATATATCGACAGCACAGGTAACCCGTTGTAGGTCTCATCCGGTACGTCTTCTCCATTCTTTAGCGCATTATAGAACCCATGCTCTGGAGCGAATATCTCTTTTATTTTAGCACCCTTTCTCAGAAGCCAGTCTATATTTTGCTCTAAATTACTAGTAACGCCTGTAGAGTTAGTTATGATGGAAATGTTTTCTTTAAGGTACTCTTTTTTAAGGTTCTCAAGACCAAGTCTAAATGTCATAATAAGTTAGTGTTATCCCCTATTTTTATCTAAGTATGCAGGCTTGAAGAGCGAGTTATATCTTACTCGAGTAATTCGTTTTGCTGAACCTAAAAGTGCCCTTTCTTGGTAATGGCAGACGCTTGTTGACTGCAAAACTAGACTGTACGAAAATCTAGAGGAAAACGAATTATAGAGAGTAACTATCATTACTGTATGAGTGCAAATTCAGTAATACAGGCAGTGAGCGAAATATGGAATTCAGTATTCCAATACGACCCAACAAATGTCGGTCAACTAAAACGAAAATTTTTCAATAATGAATATGTTGAACCGATCGAACCAGTTGTTATGGATAATGCTTTTTCCTTGTTAGGTGTCAGATCTAAGCCGTTCTTATACGAAAAGTGGAACAAGAATGAAGCCTGGATATTTTCAGCTGGATCTATTTTTCTGGAGAACTTAAACAACCTCATTAATTTACAAATTTTAAAACTTAAAGAAATAGGTGTTTCACGTATTCATTATTCTGGATTTTCACCCGGATATTTTTTTCCAGGAATAGATTCGGATAGGTATCCGGAAATATACAAAACCTTATTAGGCCTAGGTTTTAAGGTAGTAGATGAAGCCATTACAATGGAAGCGGATATAGGAAACTTGAAATACTGTATTCAAAGAGATGATAGAATATCAATAACAGACTTGCAACAGTCAGAAATTGGTACTTTTCTTTTGATGGTTTCCAATAACTTTCCTGCAGATTGTTATCTTAGATGTAAAGGTGTAATATCAAAGGGGAGTATTGATCAGATAACAATAGCAAAAGTTGATTCCGAGATCGTGGGTTATGCTATGTACGCATCCGGTGAGGGGCCATTTGAATTTGCTCCGGGAGAAAGGTTTGGGTGTTTCGAGGTGATGGATAAGTATAGGTCATTTGGAATCGGATCAAAACTCCTGACAGCCACATTAATAAAAATGAAATCAAACGGCATTAGACATGCGTATTTTCTTTGGACGACAGAGAGAGCAAGCCACATATATTCTCGCTATGGATTTAAAATTAGCCGAAGATTTAAGATCATGTCTATGAACATATGATTATTCACAATAAAAATGAAGATGCTTGATCTTAGCGTTTGATCTTAAAGTGTTTTACTCTATGCAATAAGAACAGGACCTGTTTGGTCCAAAGGATAGGCCGATCAGACCAAAAGTAGATCTTTTCTTTCTTCTTCCGATAGATTAGAAATGGCAGCGTCGAGTTGATTTATGATATCATTAAGATTGAAGAACCTCGTTTCATCGTATGAATTCAGAAGAAGATAAATTGAACCTATAACTGCATGATAGCCGAATAAAGGCCTTTTGTATTTCATTCCTGGATATGCGTTAACAACTGTATCTCTTAGTGTATTCCAATAAATGTCTCCTGCCCTATAAACGCCCCCATAACCGCTGAATTCTACATCCCTGTCTGGAAACATCTTTTTTTTGAGCGCTAAAACACAGTTTGCTGCTTCCCGTGCCGATTCCTTTAAAAGTGAGATCGCGAGTCTATCTCCCTGTTTAGCGTAATCTGAAATTATTCTCGTAAATGCTGCGATACGTCTTATGTCTATAGGCTCTGTATAGACTTCGTTAACAAGCTTTCTCGGTTCGTCGACACCAAAATAGTAAAGCACAGCTTCAGGGAGTCTACTGTCAGATTCTGAGCGCCGATCAAATATCTTTGATGACTCCTGCAATGCACGTTTAGCTGTGTAAAAAGCTCCACCCTCATCGCCCAGAAACCAACCCCATCCACTCGCTCTCTCAAATACTTTTCCACGCCTCCCATAGGCAATCATCCCAGTGCCCGGAGCCGCAACTATCCCATCCATCCCTGGGAAACGGCAGTTAAATCCCGCCTCACCGTCATTCAAAATTGATATCTTTTTACCCAACTGCATTTCATGTATAAATGATTCTATTATTTCTGTTGATTTCTTAGAATCTTTTACTCCTGCAAGTGCAAAGGAATACTGGGATACGCTATTTCTTTCAACGCCGCTTTTCTCCAAGCTCCTCGTAACAGCTTGGAGCAGATTTGCTTTAGCTTTCTCAATACCTATGTTCCTGAAATTGCTAGGACCCGATGCACCGATACCGAGAATCGTACCGTCATCAGAATAGCATGCCGCAAGCGTCTTGGTGGCACCACCATCAACTGAAACGAATATCATGAGTAGGTGAAAACACCTATGCTAATTAAATTAATTCAAGATATTTGAAAATACTAAATTATGGAACAGCCTCCGAAACCTGAGTATCCCTAAGTTGTTTCTTGTCGGATAAACCCTGTTGCTCAATATTATAACATATGAAGAAGAGATTGGCTCCACACATATTGACGTGCCGGTAAAACCCGTATGTCCAAACGCTCCATCAGGAACAAGATCGCCCATAAAAGCGTTGTATCCGAATGAGGGAGAGGGTGAGTACGGCCTTGGGGGTTTTATCATCCAACCTAATCCAAACATTCCTCCTATTGGAATATTCTGAGGGGAAGTCATTGCCTTCAAGGTAACCTTCTTGAGTATCTTCCCAGAAAGCAAAGCAGAAACGTATTTTGCGGTATCTTCGATTGTGCTAAATAAACCAGCATGGCCGGCCACACCGCCGAGATAGTAGGATTTTTCATCGTGAACCTTACCCCAAACTATACCTCCCCTCTTAGAATCATTTTCTGTTGGGGCGATCAGCGATCTGTCAATTTTAGGATTAAAAGTTGTGCTTTTCATAGAAAGGGGGAGAAATATTTTCTCAGACGCAACCTGCTCTAGAGGTTTACCGGCTATGGATTCGATCACGAATCCAAGTAGTATGTAGTTCAAATCGCTGTATTCCTCTCTTAGCGCCGAAGTCTGTGGTTCGTACAATGATCCAATTGCCCTTATGTAATCCTCCCTACTCCGACCCCGCTCATATAACGGATTATCAGGGACAAGACCTGAGGAATGTGTCAGCAGCTGTCTTATCGTTACTTTGCTAATCGTGGATTCCGGTTTGTAAAGGCCCACAGCTTCTAAAGTATCTTCAAGACCGATGATTCCGTCTTCGACATATTTCATAATTAATGTGGCAGTTACCATTGGTTTAGTTAAAGAGGCCATGTCATAAAGCGTATTCTTAGAGTATGTGAACCCTAGTTCGGGAATGGAACCTGTAAAATGTATGAATTCAAAGTCACTGTTGCGAACATACACGCTCATGCCGTATGCTGCGGAACTGTAGTTTGCATCGATATATTTCCTGAAAACAGTTGCCAACTGTTCCCTATCTACAACCATTATAGGTTAATGCCAAAATGAGTAAATAAGGTCACTCCTTAACTACCTTTGAAAGATACTTCGGATGATCTGGATCTTCTCCTTTAAACTGGGCCTTAAAGTTGGCGAGCATCTGAAGCACTGCAAGGTACTCCAGAGATAGGATTATGCTCTCTGACTGCGGAACATTCAAGTCTGAGCCGTATGAACCAATCGTCATTACTTGAACGCCAATTTCATTTATTTTGTGTATTATGTTGTCATCGTCAATTTCTTTTGAACGCAGCAATACAACAGAGGTTTGATCATTTAGCATATGTATAGGTCCGTGCAGATATTCCCTTGTGGAGTAGGCTTCAGTATAGGTACCGGACGTTTCCTTGAATTTAAGTCCCCCCTCCATCGCCAATGGGAAATATATTCCTGATCCAAGGAAGACTATGCGATCCTTGAGTTTTTTCGCCTTTTCCTCAATTAATGAACTAAGCGAAATTACGTTTTCAAGTAGATATGGGGCATTTGAAATATCCTTTTGAAGAGTATCTGAGTTTAAAGCATTATAGATCATTATCGATACACCAAGCTGTACAGTATGGCTTTTAGTTGCTGCAATTGACATTTCTCTTCCAGCCATTGTTATTATTGGCGTGTCTGATTGCTTGGCAAGAGTGCTTTCTGGATCATTTGTGATTCCGATAGTTCTGATCTTTTTTGTCTTTGAGATTTTTAGGTTTGAAAGTGCATCAATACTCTCTCCTGACTGGCTAAAGATTATGTTAACTGGATTCTTGATTCCTTCAGAAATTACGAAGTCCGTGTAATCAGATGCTTGCAGAGGGCAAGACGGTATTCCACTCTTCAAAAGAAGGATAGAAAGGAAAACTGAAGCGTGATAACTTGTCCCGCTTCCTGTTACATAAACCATTGAAGAATTTCTTAATTGGCTTGCAATCTTTTCCACCGTCTCTCTGGTGCGCTCTATGGTTTGAGAAAGTGATTTAGGCTCCTCGCGGATTTCGCTTAGCATTATCGTCATATTCTTAAGATGATTTGGTGGACTATAAAGTTTTCATGCAAATATAGCACGATCATGAAGCGCTTTAATACAATTTCACGATAACACTATGAGGATTATGAATTCGTTCAGTCTATTGGCGAATAAAGTGGTGACTTCTTCCGGAGTTATCGGTAATGCCTTTATTAATGTCTCAGGCGAAAGAATAGCCAGCATCTCGCGGAAGCCATATTTTGAGGAAATTACGGATTATTCTGATAAAACGGCTATCCCGGGTTTCATCGATATACATACCCATGGTTATTTTGGTATTGATGCACTCGCGTCAGACGAACCAGGTATAAGGAAATGGGCTTCTATGATTGCAAAAAAAGGCGTTACATCTTTCGTTCCTACCTGTGTGTCGACTCCTACTGATCAACTTATCGAATTTATACAAAAAATAGGCAGAACGAAGGAAGACAGGAAACCTTTTGAAGCAAGGATCATCGGCGCAAGAAGCGAAGGACCATACATAAGTTTAGAGAAGAAGGGGGCCCACAATCCAAAGTATGTCCGAAAAATTTCGATGGATGAAATCAATGAGGTTATCAATAGATCTAATGGGATACTCAAAATAATGGATATGGCCCCGGAGCTCGAATTTTTTAATGACGGGATGTCTACCCTTCAATATTCTGGTACACTAATATCGGCAGGCCATTCCAATGCAGATTTCAATACCGCCTCGACTGCTTTAGCTTCCGGTGTTAGATTGATAACTCATTTTTATAACGCCATGACACAATTTGATCATAGGGAACCCGGCATGGTTGGTGCTGGCCTTCTTTCACCAAGCACCTACCTAGAAATCATATCAGATTTTCATCATGTCTCGGAGGAAGCGATCCTAGTCATGGCTAAGATAAGGGGATGGGATCACATTATAGCCATAACGGATTCCCTCTCGGTCGGTGGAACAGAACAAAAAACTTCAAGGCTGGGGGGGCTTGATATAGAAGTGCATGACGGCGTGGCATGGATCAAAGGCACCAAGACAATCGCCGGGAGCGTCTTAACACTTGAAAAGGCCCTCATTAACCTTTATTCATTAGGTGTCAGCCTATACGATTGCGTAAAAACCCTATCAACAAACCCTGCATCGCTGTTGGGACTCAACGATCGTGGTGACATTTCTCCAGGTAAGCTTGCTGATATTAACATCATAGATGAAAAATTGGGAGTAGTTAAAACCATCATTGGAGGAAACTTTATAGATTAACAGGTCATTTTGTCAGTAATATAGACAAAATGTATTGTTTGAAATTATATACGAGGAGTTATTTACATGAGTGAATCTACTGAGGACATCAATAAATTTAGCATAGATATTGATAAATGGGGGTATAATGAAATTGCGCGTTTCATACACCTGTCAGATATTGAAGCCTACACATCAATTACAAGCCAGATCGATAAGATTGCGGCGGTAGCGGAAATGATTGTAGGGGCAGTTAAAAAAGGCGGAAGAGCTATTTATGTCGGAGCAGGAACGAGCGGTAGAATAGCAGTTATTGACGTTGTTGAATTGATGCCCACCTACGGACTTGGTAAAGAATCCTTCGATTACGTAATGGCTGGCGGAGATCGAGCCTTGACTGAATCCGTTGAAGGTTCAGAAGATGATAAAAACGAGGCTGTTCTTGCCCTTAAAGAAAAAAAACTGTCAGGATCGGATATCTTGATTGGAGTTTCAGCCTCAGGTTCTACCCCTTATGTTCTTGCTGCAATGGAATATGCAAAAAGTATTGGGTGCCGGACTGTAGGAATAACGTCAAACAGAAAAAAACCTATCCAGGAAGTGTCGGATATATGCATTGAATTGCTAACAGGAGCAGAGGTTATCCAAGGATCGACTAGGATGAAAGCAGGTACAGCACAAAAAATGACGTTAAACATTATATCTACTTCTGTGGCTATAAAACTTGGAAGGACTTACAGAAACACTATGTCCAACATGGGATCGTGGTATAATAAAAAGCTAAAACAGAGGGCAGTTAACATACTTGAAGAACAGTTCAAACTTTCGGAGGAAGCTTCAACTGAAATTCTTAAAAAAGTAAACTATGACATTTCTGCTGCTATATCACTTGTACAAGATGGCAAGATACAAAAAAAGAATAAAATGTGATAACAATACTATCTCTTAGTGTTTCACTCTATCCCCCTCTTGATCGTAAAGAAGATAAGAATGTGAAATCATTGATTGAAAATGAAGGATCCTTTTATGGTTCGAATTTGGGTTAATGGATTTTTATGAGGGTTTATTTTGTCGCGCTGAAAGCGGATGATAAAATGAGTAATATTTTGTAGCCTGGACATTATGGTAATCAACAAGAGTCGTGGATTGACCTGACCGGTCAATATCAACATGTTGTAGCTTTAATAAAGCGAATCATTGTTAATATGGACAAACTAAATAACGATAATTTTGTTGAGGACGATCTCGATTAGGAGAATACGTAAAATTATTTTTCATGTATTTGTGTCTTGATACCTTCTTTTAGAGGGACAAAATAGAATAACACAGCGCTAATTATTATTGGTATTCCCCCTATCAGACTAAGGTCTCTTATGAACATAATATTCTCTGTGGGAAGAAAAAAGTTGGAAATCCACAAACCTAAGACAAATCCAGAGAGACCTGAGGGTATCCTCTCAAGCAGACCCTGAACACCAAAATACATACCTTCTCTCCTGTATCCAGTGGCAAGCTCATCTTCGTCGATTATCTCTGATACTATGGCATTGGGCAGAATAAAGTATGCAGTAAGTCCAAGACCGGCAAGGACCATGACAATAAACATCTGAATGACATTACTTAAAATGCTGGCTAATCCGATTGCAAAAGACAATATAACTATGGCACCAAGATACGACATGAAGACTATAAAAGACATTTTCTCACCGTACCGTTTGGTAAACTTTACCAGAATGGGAGAGAATATAACAGCTGAAATTACCGCCACAAGCGTGAATAGCCCTATGTAAGATGAATACGACGAGTTCCCAGGCATGACCACATCTTCAACATAATACCCTAGGGATGACTCAAAAAAATAGAAACCAAATTGGAAAAAAATATACGCAAGAATATACATATCGAATGTTCTGTTTTTAAAAGTTTGTACGAAAGCAGTAGCTATCGAATAGTTTTGAGGCACAGTTTTCCCTATTTTCGCTTCCTTGATTGAGATAACGACGATAAGATAGCTGACGATCGTAATTATAGAAATTGTAATTCCGACATCAAAGAAGCTGTAATGTAAAGCAAACATAACAGAAGGTATCAGCGAAGCTAAGACTATCCCGGCTATAGTGAAGTAAGAAGCAATCGTTGTAAGAATAACCCGATCGTCAGGATAAATCGCTATTTCGGGTATAAGAGCCTGATAGGGCAGAACAACATAAGCAAAGAGAAAGTTGAATGCTATCAGGTATACTGAGAGAAGAATAGCCATATAGAGACCCTGACCTTGTGGGATCCATATTAAAGCAAAGAAAACTGCAAGGGGTATAAAACCCGTGAGTATGAAAAATTTTCTCCTTCCAATTTTAAATTTCAATTTATCACTAAAATTTCCTATGAACGGATTAGATAGTGCCTGAATAAGGGTACCAGAGAAAACGGCTGATCCGATTATAGAGGAGGATATTATTCTATGGCCTTGCAACGGGGCATAAAAAACAAAAATATATGTAGAGATGAAAAAAGCCGGCATTTCAACCCCAAGTTGACCGAACGAATAAAGAATCTTCCTTGAGACAGGTAATTTGGAATACGTATATACCCCAACAAATAAAATATACTTTATCTACTTATAAATTTTTGTAAATGGGAATAAGGAGCAGTATGAAACAAGCATAAATGCATCGCTACGAAATTTTGTATCGTGTTTATATGAGTTTTATCCATTTGGCGAATTTTCTCGATAATATCTGTTACCTCTTCCACACCGTAAGATGGTACGATGACTCTTTTAATACTATTCATAATATGTAAGATTTATGTCTGTGTATTTAGTGTAAAATCCATTATATTCTTATATTGCTCAGGGGATTTATTTTCAAGATCTCTATGTAAATTTTTCACTTTAGACCAATAAGAGTCATCGTAGAGTATTCCAACTGGATCCGGCATTAAAAATATCGGCTTGAAGAGAGAAATGCATGGGTGCGGCGAAAATGTTGACCAACCAATAACATAATTCTTGCCAACCTCAACAAAAAGATAATTTGCAGTCTGGAATCGGCGAATTGTGGAACCAGCATGCATATATCCATGTTACTGCCTTTCTCAGGAGAAAAGGAAGAGCTCCTATGCATACGAAGCACGTTCATCATATCCTATAATTTGAAATTCTTTTCATGATCACGAATTGATGTTTTAGTTTCTATGCTTCTCTCTTTTCCGTGACCAAAATATCTGTAAATCCGGTTAAGTTTGTATTCTTCTTTACCGTTATTGGCTTCATTCTTCGTGAAGATAGGATAATTAGAAATAGAACCATATTCCTCTATCCTGTCGTACTGGACATCCTTGTTAATGACCTGAACATTGTAAGCCTCCGATTGATCTGCAACAAGGAACAGGTTATCGTAATACTCAGTCCTTGTTCTACTGTTTGATCCGCCTTGGCCATAGATCTCAAGGTATTTACTAATAACCTCGACCGCTTCTCTTGCACTTTTCGAAGCTTCGAGAACAAGTCTTAAAAGGTCCATGCCTAGAAGACCATGATCAGAGAATTTTCTCTTTGTGAACAGTGCTTCGTTGCCAGCAACGACACCAAATTCGTTATAGCCCATCTCCGCCCCCCAAATCCAGGCTGGTCGTGATATGACAATTCCATTTACCCTACCATTATACTCGACTTCGAGATAGGTCGTTTTAATAGATTTTTCTCTAAATGAGACTCTGGGACATAAGTGTCTCTATCCGTTCATAAGCATCAGGTTGTGAAGCAGTCCTTTGGCGAATCCAGATGTTTCAATACGGTCTTTCCTCCTCTGGAATA
>JAKAYH010000362.1 GCA_021826835.1 Thermoplasmata archaeon
CCGATATACTCCATTGCCTGAATATCTCCACTGTCATTGAACAACATTGGGTTTCCTCCAAACTGAACCATCCACTGGTAAAGTTCCGTTGGTGTGCTTGCTCCGCCGTGGCCCTGCATGTTTATTTCCCCAACACCATATTTCTTGTAAAGGATTTTTGCGTCATTGTACAATGCAGTGTATGTAGTAGGCACTTTGCTTATTCCGGCTCCCTGCAGTGCAGTGTAATCTACCCAAACGAGGGGTATGTTTACGAGCTGGGTTAAGAAGTATACGCCTCCAAACTGTTGTACTTCAACGCTGTTCAAACCAGATATTGAACTAATTACTCCTTCACCTGCTGTAATCTTTGCAGCATTTACTGAGGCGAGGTAATGATCATAGACTAAAACTCCCACGTCTAAATTATCAACGGTCATCACAACGTTTGCGTGCGAACCGCCTGTAACAAGAGATGATACTTCTTCAACCATGGATGCGGCTGTGATAAAACTCACTGTAACATCTATGTTTGGGTATTTATTCATAAAGTTGTTGATTACGCCCGTGATATATGACTCATCTGCTGCGCTTATGCTCGTGTAATAAGTTACATCTGCTGTTGCATTGCTTTTGCTATAGATTGATGGAACTGCGCTACTAGGAGTGCTGTTATAGGCTCCTTGATCCACGGGAATAAATCCTGTATGCACTTCACAAGCTTTCTGTACTGCTGGGCTCATAAGATACGCCATCAATTGGGCGGATGCTGCTGGTGTTGACCCATTTTTCATTTCGGCTACTACACAGCCACCAAGCAAATGCTCTGAATTGCTCGGACCACTAACTCCTGTATACACATATAGTGTATTGTTGGATTTTGCTGGCGGTGTTGACGTCTTGACCAGATTTTTATAATCAAGTCCGACGAAAGAACCGACTAGGACAAGCACAACAACAACTGCTATTATGGGTACCAGTTTGTTCACTTTTTTCGGTTTTGGTTCTATTGGGTTTTCCATTTTCGATCTTTCCTACATTGAAAACATTATATATAAGTTTAAAAAATATTTAAATACTGATTTTACTCAATTGATACTCTATATTAAAATGGAAGTTAAAGTATATTAGAATTAATTTAAAGTGAATCTCAATTCATGGTCTATTTTGCCGTAATTTTTGGATACTCTGTTCAATCTTACTGCTGCCCTTATCAGTCCAAGGTGGCTCAGTGCCTGGGGGAAATTACCCAGAAGTTCCCCGGTGTTAAAGTCTATTTCTTCTGATATTAGTCCAAGATGGTTAGAATGTGAAACAATTTTGTCAAGAATGGATCTGGCCTTTTTGACATTTCCCATTATTATGAGGTCCTCAACATACCAGAATGAAAGAAGCGAAAATGCGTTGTCGTTTGACGAAAAATTGTCACTTTCGTTATATCTCTTAAACAGGTATCCGTCAACCATCAGATCTTCTTCAATTTTCTTAATAGTTCCGAGGATATAGGGGTGATCTGGCGGAAGAAATCCCAGGAGAGGCAATCTTAACAGTGATGCATCAGTGTTTTTTGATCCGTAAAATTGCATGAAGGAGTTGTGCTCCGGGCTATATGCTTTTTCCATCACATCTTTCTTAATCTGCTCTGCCTGAATTTTCCATTCTGTTATCGGTGCAGAAAATTCCAATCTTTTTGACATCTCAATTCCTCTCTGGAAAGCAGACCATGCGATTACCTTGGAATAAGTGTAGTTCAATGGCTCAGACCTGAATTCCCATATGCTGGAGTCTCCGTATTTCCAGATCTCTGTTAATTTTCCCAGGATATTTCTTACAAAATTCCATAAGTATGTGTTAATAGTGCCTGCATTTTTTGAAACATGGTATATTGCATTAATTAGGCTGCCAAATTCATCTATCTGCAGCTGTTCCGCTGCCATATTACCGACCCTGACCGGGGATGACTTTTTGTATCCTTCATAATTTATGAGTTTTTCCTCGAGGTTCTGGTATTCGTTTATTGTGTAAATTGTTTTAAGGTTTCCATCAGTTTTAACCCGTTCCATAACATCGTACAGAAATTTGATTGATTCTCCCTTGTAGCCAAGCATCGAAAGCGACTCTATCACATATGCAATATCCCTTATCCATGCAAATCTGTAATCATAATTCCTGTCCCCGCCTATGGCTTCAGGCAGGCTTGCAGTAGGTGCTGCAACCATAAGCCCGGTAGGTTCATAAATTAGGCCTTTCAATACTAAAGCTGACCTTACGACCTCGTGGTTATAAAGCAACGGAAAGTCCCCTTCTGATACCCATTTATTTTGAAATTTAGCTGTCCCCTCCATTAAGTCAAAGGACTTGAAATCGCTTATCTTCTGGACATGCCTCATTCCGTAAAAGACAATAATCCAGCCTCCACCGTTTTTATCAGTTGTGAAGTTTGAAACTATTTTCTCTCCCGAAGACCTGAAGCTAAAGTCTGAAGATATACCAACATATTCGTTTTCATACCTAAACATAAATCCATTCTTATGCTTGATTGTCTCCTGGGGCTTATTGCCAAAATGAAAGGAGAGTTTTATTTCTGCCTTGACTTTTACGCCTTCCACAGGTGTTTCAACATACCTGTGGATTTCAGGAAAGTTAATTGTAGTATACTTTGATGTGGGTATGAAGTCTGTAACCCTCAGGATTACGTGCTTATCTCTTTTAAACTCAGTAACAAGAATATTTGTATTGTCAATATAATACTGGCTTGCCTCAACTCCTTCAGCATCTACTGGCTGAATAGAAAACATTCCACCTTTCCTGGTGTCAAGAATGGAATCAAAAATAGGATCTGAATTAAAGTTTGGAAGGCATGCCCAATCGATTGTGCCATTCATGCCAACGAGGGCGGAAGTACGGTTGCTTGCAATTATTCCATGGTGTGCAATCTTTAAATATTCCTCGGAATTCAGCTCAGAAAGTGAAATTGATTTTCTGGAGGGCATCAACAGACAATGCAACTAGTTATAAATTATTTGTTTTTAATTGTGATTATTGTGTGGATGATTTCGATCCTTCAGGGAAGTTTAAAATGCGGCCACAGTAGCAAATCAGGCTCCCTCACTGCCGTTTTAATTTGATGCTTCAAGCTTTTCCTCCTCTACAAGGTTCACAGATCTTCCTGCCCTTGCAGCGACATCCGGCTTAAGTTTTACAGTTCTTACTGCATATAGCAGCGCAAATGCAAGATAGCCAAATGATGCCAGGACTGCCTCGCTTATGGGGAACACCGGAGGCACAATGGATTCATATAGCACCCAGACAAATATCACTGTAGCAGTTATAGGCAGCACATAGTGCTCAGCTATGTGGACAAAGATGAATATTCCATAGTGCTTTTCCTTCAGGCGGTAAAACAGCGTCATTACACTGGTATTTAACAGAATGTGTGTTATTATCAACCCAAAAAGTGCGATAGTTGTCAGAAAATCGAAACTGTTTGCAAGAACGTTTGAAACAATACTGCTTGATGATCCGTAATCGAAAAGGGAGAAAATCGAGTGCCCCATTAAGGCGTTTATCATAACCGTTCCGCCAATTGAGAGGATGGATGCAATGGTGCCAATGAAGATCAATGCCTTATGGGAGATCGG
>JAKAYH010000363.1 GCA_021826835.1 Thermoplasmata archaeon
CCGATCTGTTTCGAACCCCTTTTCCATTTTTACAAACTTTACATCTGTCTTTGCCATCCGCTCCAGGGCTTCATCTGCGCCAAGTACTGTATGAATCTGAATGAAAGGATGGACAGGCTTTCCTTACGTACAGTGAGGAAATGGAAGAAGCCGGGAGATATCCGCGATGGCCTCATGGGTTCATACATTAATGTTATATCCTTTCGGTAGGATGGTTCATTCTATCTCATGATAAGGGATAATAACATATCGCAGAGGGATGCTATTGAAAAACTATTCGTGTAGTACAAAGCGTCCACGGGAGGAGAATCGTTTAGGGTTCACGGCATGGAAGCATTGAAAGGGGAGATGATCATGAATCTCATTGCAATTACCGACAGGTATAGGATTCGGAGATACATGAGACCATCAGGCCTGCTGAAGAAATACTCTGTTGAGAAGATGCTGCTGGTATTGCACATGTTCAGTAAGGTCATACTGCATGACAAAAAGGAGATCACAACAGAGATAACCAGGAAACAGAAGGAAATACTGGAATCAATGGGGATCAATTCGGAACATGTGCCTACATTTCTGAATGGTTGAGGGTCTAATAGAATCACCAACAGGCGAATATTTGTAAAAAATATTTATTTTAATGCATAGCTTTGGATTCTCGGATGTGTTAATAAATCAAAATATTCTTAAAAAATGCTTTAAATTATGTTCCAGATATCATTGCTGAAGGGAAGGAGATTTTCAACATATATGTGTTTATCAAAGCTTCTGGCAAGTTCGTAAACTATTGAATAAAGATCATATATGATTCTCGACGGTATGAAAACGGATACTTTCAATCCCCCATCATCAACCCTTACAAAGTGCCTTAGTCTAAGCAAGTGCTTTTCGTTTGCCTTTTTCCGCACCTCATTTAAAAAGTAGTTGCGCAATATAACGGAATATATCATATTTTCTTTGTCGATTGGTTCCAAATCATCCACCTCTCTATCCGAATAAAAGACCGCCCTTATCTCATCTCGTGTAGTCACGTTATTTTTGATTTCGATTATCCCATCTCTGCACTTCTCTTTTAAAGGTGCATCTCCATCCCGGAACGGAACATTATACGTGAGAAGGGAAATAGGGTAATCACTGTTAATAAGATTCATTATATACATCAAGCCTGGACTAGGCCCAAGCCAGTCTATCCTGGAATTTTTCAAATCAGACATGTATTGAGAGAGTAAGGCTGAAACTTCCTCCAGTTCGCTCCTGTGAAATCTAGCATAGATATTGAGGAAGCCACCATTCATGTCTGCCCGGTTCATTACAAATGATTTGACATCAGATAGTTCGTTAATTATTTTAAGATCTTGTATGTTGTTAATTCTTGAATTTATCACATATGAATCCTCTCTTTCAATAGCGCCAAATTTATTGTAAATCAGTTTCATTCGCTGATCCTTCTCATTTTTCGGAAAATACGCACTGAGCCATGTCTCGCCGTCGACACTGTAAATATAAGCCGGAATCCTATTTGGTATTTCGTTTGTCAGATTAAAGAATTCTGTATTCTGCCTTACTCTTAAAACAACCCTCATGTTCAATTTTTTATCGATGTTTTGAAATATCATATATTAATAACATATTATTGTATAAAACTTAAAAAGGTAATGACATTTTTTTATATACAAAAAGTAAATTGATTTAGCAAGATTCTCGTGTGGAATTATTTTTAATAAATATGAGTTAAATTAACAAAAATTTTCCCTATTGTGATTCAAGAATTCTGATCAATTCTCCTGTGAAAGCCTGAAACCAGCGTATAGTTTTTTTAATCCCCTCGTCATATGGAGTAAATTTAAAGTCAGGATAATTTCGAATAAATTTCCCGGAATTCATCACATATGGCTCTTTAAATTCGTATTCTAATTCCATAACTTCCCTGATCTGAGAACTTATTACGGAATAAATTTTCAGCTGTGTTTCTGTGTAAATCTTAATCTTTTCAGGTTTTTGAAGGGCGAAAAAGATTCTACTGATAAACTCTCTGGCGGTGATTGAACTTGACGAAATATGGTACTCTTCACCCACATCATTATGATCTACCAGACAGAGCGAAGCCTTTGCAGCATCTTCGATAAATGTAAAGGAGTGCGGAACATCCGGATTGATTAACCACTTTACAGATCTATTTTTGAGTGCATCCGTGAACATTTTACCAAAAAGATCATTTGTAACGTTTGGACCATAAAAGTCAGCAAATCTAGGTAATATTAATCCTATTTTCTTTTTTATGAAATTTTCCTTCAACATTCGTTCCATTTCATTTCTTATTCTTCCTTTTCTGGTTTCAGAGGATAACGGATGACTCTCATCAAACGGAACTTTTTGAAATTTTCCGTACCCGTAAACGTTACCTGGAAATACGATGGTTGACTGATTCATTCTTGCTGCTGATATAATGTTTGACATTGCCTTTCCATAGTTAGACCATTGATTGTATGGAAAGTTAAAGGCTACATAAATATAGTCTGACCCCTTTAGAACTGATCTAACTGATTCTTCGTTGAGAATATCCAATTTAATGACCTCAGCCTTGTCTCCGAATAGTGCTTTGGCCTTGGAAACATCTCTAACCGCTAATTTCACATTATACTTTCCCTCCATCAGAAGTTTTGATATTGCGTATCCATAAGCACCAGTTGCCCCTATAACCAAATTCATATTGTCCTTACTTAATTTATTAGTCATATAAGTGAATGATAGGTTAGTATAATAAATTATTGATTAGTTGTTTTTAAATAATACAAGTGGATTAACGCAGGATGCCAAAAGTAGTCAAGGAATATAGGGAAATGGCCAGAAATAAGATCATTGACGCCGCCGCTGAGGTTTTTTATTATGAAGGGTTAGAGAAAGCTAATATGGATGATATTGCTAAAAAGGTTGGCGTAACCAAAGGGACTTTATATTTATATTTTAAAAGCAAGGAAGATTTGCTAATTGAAACCTGTAGAATAACACAGGCAACACTGCAATCAGTAATGGTTTCCCAAAATAATGGCAACATCGAGGAACAGATTAATAGTTTCATAGAGAAAGAGCTGTCACTGCCAGACCACATTAAATTTTTCTGGTTAAAAATGTTAGGTGAAATAAATAGAAATGACGAGATTGCACTTATCCTAAGAGATGAGCATGAGAAATATGTGAAAATAATCAGAAACGTTTTAACGGAAATCGCAAAACATGATGAAACGTTAAAGAGCAAAGACCTTGCGATTTTATCTGAAATACTTGTAAGTTTTCATAACGGTATCATGGTTAGTATAATGCAGGGTATTGATACAGATCTTGCTAAATTGATTATTATTAATGGGTTAGAAACCCTGATATAAAGTTGATTTTATGGGGATACAATTTACACTTCATTTACTCTGTCTAAGAAATATTTTTTACCGAAGCATTGGATTTGTTTAGTATTACCCTATCCAAAATCTCAAAAATAATATCGTAAGTTAAAAAAAATTAATTTATAATTCTCACTATATAGAGTTTATTGAAATATCCGACGATACAAAAGTCATTGTTTCCAGGTCTATCGGTGATGTTAG
>JAKAYH010000364.1 GCA_021826835.1 Thermoplasmata archaeon
CGATCTTTGCTGCTTCCTGTCTAAAGTATTCCCTTAAAACTTCAATCAAATCCCGAGCGGTCCATGCTGAATTTTCCCTGCTTCCATATGCAAAGGAAATGAATTTTTGCTGAACGATTTCTATACAGGTACCGATAACTATAAAGGGTACTTACGAGACCTTCGGCATGGAAGGTCTCAGAACCCAGTCATCAAGTTGCTGAATTTCTAAACGGACCTGCCTAAGAATGGTTTCAATATTCGTAGAGCTAAGTGCAAAACCACCTAACCAAAGAATGCCAGGGCTATTGGGATCTCGTTGCCCTCTTGATTAATGCCGGCTGAATCAAGAGCTGCCCTTATCGCTTTAGTGGCATTGTCCGGAGAAAGCCAAAATTTAGGTGTTCATAATTCATTACGTGATTTTACTTCCAATGAGATGAAATTCGATGGCTCTCCGGATATCCATAAATCACAGCGCCTGACTTTCTGGGTTTCTGGAGCCAGAGCAATGCCATTTTCTAGGTCTCGTATGAATACATGAATAGCTAATTGTTGAACATTGTGGATGGATATTTCTGCTTGATCTAAATTTTTACAAACTTTATCATATCGCGGGTGATTGCGCCAACATCGGAACGCGTAAGAAGAGTGCAGAAGGATCATAAGGTAAGGGTCGTCGGTTCTTATATCCACATCTCGCTCATTTGCTTTTTCAATTAATTTAGAAAGAGAAACAGTACAAAGAGATGTGAACCTATACCTTAGTGGATTATCCAAACTAAACGAGGAGATTGAGGTACTTGGTGATCCATTGACTGATATATCAGGTCGCATTGACTTTGATAGTATCTACCAATGAATACTTGCTGACTGATTCGGGATAGTTGGAAGTAATCAGCATGCCTTGAATCATGATCCAGAAGAAGGTTTATATGTTTTACACACATATATGTGTGTGTGAACGAGATGGGAAGCAAAAACATATCTATTTCGGATGAAGCTTATTTAAGGTTATCAGAGTTAAAGTTAAAAAACGAAAGTTTTACAGAACTCATTTATAGACTGACAAATAAAACAAATGTGCTTGATTTAAAGGACATCATAAAAGAAGATGAGGGAAAATCTTTAGAGAAGAATATTAGAGATTCCAGGAAGTTAACCAGAGAAAGAATAAATAAGATTACCTCGGAGTTAAATAGATAATGATAGCTGATACTTCGTTTCTTATAGACATAATGAAATCCCATAAGGAGGCGATAAAGAAGGCGGAGGAAATTGAAAAAAATGGTAACACTATAGCAGTTACCTCAATTTCAATTTTTGAATTATTCGTTGGTGTGACCCTTAGCATTAAACAGGATCGGGAGAGAAATAAGATAAATAGAATACTCAAAGGCCTACCAATAATAAGTTTTGATGGGAATTCTGCAATAGAGGCTGGAAAGATCTTTGCACAAAAAAGAAAAAATGGAATGTTAATCGATCCAGAAGATTCCATGATTGCGGGTATCTGTTCAAGAAGAAACGAGATTCTTATCACGCGTAATATTAAGCATTTTAAGGATATAGAAGGGTTGAGAATAGAGAGTTATTAAAGACATGATGTCCAAATAATACCTCCTCGAGACTATACTTAAATCCCGACCCGTCAAATTATTTTTCTTGCACTGTAAGTTCCTTCTGGAATCTCTTCCTCAGATCAGGAGCCTCCACAATCTGCCTCAGCACCGTTTCTAATACACGATCTGCATAAACTATTCAGTTAATTTCCTTGCAAACAGGATTTCCGCTTATTGTATGTGGGTTTGGAAAGTAAGTTGAGAGCCGCCGACGGGTTTCGATCCCGCGACCTCGTGCTTACCAAGCACGCGCTCTACCAGGCTGAGCTACGACGGCATTGCCCTTGGAGATATGAAGCCATTTAATTATATTTTGCAGATGATCATTACACAGGAACTCGATCAATGTAACTTTTTACCGAAGAGAAAGAAACTTCAATTGTACACAGAATATTTTTGAATTGGTATTGAATATTTCACGCTGCTTCAGGTACCTTCGTTCCACGAGGATGAATATTTTACCTGTTCATCACTGAGGGAATCAATGTTGAGACCAAGTGCTTTGAGTTTCAGAACAGCAACATCCTGGTCAATGGAATCCGGTACCGGATAGACCCTGTTGCTAAGTTCATTATGCTTTTCAACCAGATACTTCGCAACAAGAGCCTGAATGGAAAAGCTCATGTCCATGATCTCCACAGGATGACCCTGGCCTGATGCAAGGTTTACAAGCCTACCCTGCGAGATGAGATTGATCTCATTTCCATTTGAAATTTTGTATTTCATGACATCATCCCTGACTGGCGTCTTCTCCAATGCATTCTTTTCAAGAGATGCAACGTCAAGCTCGTTGTCGAAATGACCTGCATTACAGATGACTATCCCCTTCTTTGCCACAAGGAAATCCTCATAGGTTACAACAGATTTCATACCTGTTGCAGTGACAAGAAGATCCGCATCCCGTATGGCATCATTCATCTTTTTTACATGAAAACCGTCCATGGCAGCCTCCACAGCCTTAACGGGATCTATTTCTGTGATTGTCACATTGCCACCCATTCCTTTCATTCTCATTGAGATTCCCTTTCCACAGAAACCGTATCCTGCAACAACTATATTCTTACCTGCAATCAGGAGATTTGTGGCATGCATAATGCCATCAAGGGTACTTTGGCCGGTTCCATATCTGTTGTCAAAGAAATGCTTCATTTTTGCATCGTTGACATCAAACATGGGGAATTTGAGAAAACCCGCCTTCTCCATTGCCCTTAGCCTGACAACACCGGTGGTTGTTTCCTCGTTTCCGCCAATTATGTCCGGTATCAGGTCCTGTCTTTCCTCGTGCACTATTCTCACCAGATCGCCGCCATCATCTATAATGACATTTGGCTTCAGATCAAGAACATGGTTGAGATTTTCATAATATTCCTCCCTCGTTTCCCCTTTTTTGGCATACACTGGCATCGAATAATCCTCTCTAAGTGATGTTACAACGGCATCATCAGAACTAAGGGGATTGCACGACGCAAGTCTGACTTCTGCGCCTCCCTCCCTAAGAAGAAGGGAAAAGATACCAGTTTTTGCCTCAACGTGAAGGGCCATACCTATTTTAATTCCCTTTAATGGTTTGCCTGAAACGAATTCCTCCCTTATCTTTGTCATAACATCCATGTGTTCCCTTGCCCATTGAAGTCTGAGATAACCTTTTCCACTCATGCATTGCTCACCAGCTTTAAAGGATCAATCCTGAGAAGGATCCCTTCTCCGAAATTCTTTCTTTCAACAATAATGTTGCGTATTTCCATGTTTGGCCTGAAAAGTTTTATTCCATCTTCCGGAAGTATGACATTGCCGATATATATGAAAAAATCATCAATTATCCGTTCACTTATGAATTCGTTAATGACTATGGAACCACCCTCAACGAGCAATGATCCGATCCCTGTTTCCTCTATTTTAGCCATTATGTTCCCAATTCCGAGAGAATCATCGTTCATGATTACCAGATCGGCGCCTTTTAATTTCCGCTTAGTATTGGATGTAAATATT
>JAKAYH010000365.1 GCA_021826835.1 Thermoplasmata archaeon
TATAATATTTATAAAACTAACCACTTATTCCCATAATCTTTCCTGTCTGAAGTTCTGGATATGCGGTAAACTTTAGTGATAAGTCTTAGACCTAATTTTTAGAGTTCTTACTAAGCTAGGAAATTTAATTCCTTGAGGAGGATACTCAATTATTCAATGTTTTCCAGATATCAAAGGATAATAAAAGGCTCTCTAGAATCCATTAATAAATTACGTTCGACGAGTCGAACCACATGATGAGAGAAAAGATAGAAAGTGCGAGAAAGTTATCGTGGGTTTATTTCCTTTGAATGACAAAATTCTATGAAATTTAATATTAGTCTAACGAGAGTCAAGTATTGACGATATAACTTTTTCATGTACTCGCATCATGCTAATGATATTCTATTTGGGAGAATGTGTGCTCTGATGTTAGTAAATATAGCTTTTCCATATTTTCATAAAAATGTGAAAGGGTCATCATCCATCAAACTAATCCTTACATGTTATACATTCTCATAGGGTGAGAGCGATATTGCCATAATGTGTCAAGGAATTTTTATTAATCCTACCCCTCCACACTTCGGTGCTATGGAACTTAGAAAAGCTCTATTATCAATAACAGCAATTGTAATTGTGGTATTATTTATGGGAATGGCAATGCAACCTGCAACCACTCATAGTAATCAGAGGACAGCAACGGTATCTGTGAAGCAACAGATTGAGTATGACAGATATTTCATACAGAAACCTGTTAATGCATCGGATCAATTTTAAAATGCATTTGTTTCATGGTATCTTAACAGGGAAAATGCAAATCCTTACAATGGCGGCCATATTTCAAATCTCCATATGAATTTAAAATTTAATAAAAGTTTGAAAACATTAACCTCACAGTTCCTTCTATCGGATCCATCAACAGTGTCACTTTTGCGAGAAATAACAGCTCTGGAAAAGGCAAAATTCGCCACTCAAAACAATCTTGCACATATAGAATTCATATCAATGTTACATAGTGGGAAATTTAAAAGAAAATGCCAATATGTTATGCAAACAAGTAATTCTAACTACCTGTTTTCCAGATCGGAGAGTCCAAGCACTACCCCTCCAACAAATGTTTTGAATATTTCTGGCTAATGGGAAATGGTTTGTATAAGTCATTACAGTATTCCTATGTGGCATCCTGGTCCATGGTGGGCACCAAGGATTGGTTACCTGTATTCATTAAATTTTAGTGAACAGGACGTTATTAATACAATTTATTCAGGGATGCCTGCACAGACCTATTACAGCAGGGTGAGCCAGACAGTAGATATAACTGAAATACTTGAGACTATTCTGACAGGGACTCTATTCGGACTTGCAGGTGGAATTGCGGGAGTTATTGCCGGTGCTCCTGCTAGTTTATTAGTAGCTGCAACTTATTATGCCATGAGTTCAGCGTATAAGTAAATTTATGAGTCACCCTTCGCTGACAATAATTGGGGCGATAAATATATGTGGGTATTCATGGTTAATAATTATTACTACCCTTGGGTAACTGTCGCAGGTACACTTGATTCTTCACTTGGATTATTTGGTTGTCTCTCTGGTGGCAATACCCAAACAATACCTCCCCGGATTGCTTTGGGTTCAGGAACGCCAATCGATATTAATGGTCAGCCTATGTCCATGTATGGATATTTTTCCGCGTTTGCGCCAAACTTTGCAAATAACTGGTCAAGGGATAAACAATCTGGTCTATGAGGGGTATTAAGGTAGCTGGTCATGAGTTCCCTTCATGGTTTACTTTTCTTATTTGATGTTCCTTTGGGAGAACTGATTGTAGGATCAATTTTTTTAATTTTTACAGGAATATATTATTTAAAGCATCCGGAAAACTACTATGAACAAAGGCTTTATGTGTGGAATTTCAAAAAACAGGGAAGGAAGCCTTCCAAAATGTTCCTTCTTTCCATCAGCATTTTTGGGTTCATAATTCTGTTTATAGATTTGGCATTAATTTTTTATTATTGGGATGTGTTTTCTAACAATTCTCTTCTTAATCCTTCATACCTCGCATCCAGCTTATATAGTCCACCAAATTCACAGCAGGCCGTGAATTGTGCGTGGACACTATTTGCTACATTTATTATAGGTTCTTTCATTATAGTTGTCCTTTCATATTTCAAGATATGTTCTGTTGAGACTAAGAATTCATATCTTTAACTAAATTATTTTTTTTAATCCTATCAACAGATATTATATGCTTTGAAAAGCCTCGGAAGTTGAGGAAAAATTAGAATAAATAGGATGTATTCACTGAATTCCAACTACTAAATTTCGCAGAGTTACATTCAATTATTCCATGCTTTAGCAGATAAAGTAAATTAGGTACGCGGTGATCATATCCTATGCAGGATGTGATCGTTGTTGGTGCCGGTCCTGCTGGTTCCTACGCAGCCTATATGCTGGCTAAAAAAGGTTTCACCGTCACTCAATTGGAGGAGCATCGTGAAGTTGGAAAACCAGTGGAATGTACGGGGCTGGTATCAAAGAGAGTGTTATCCTTTGTGAATACAAAATCAATAATTAACAGGGTTCATGGAGCTCACGTATATTTTCCCAATGACGGAATGATCAATATTTCCAAAGCTGAAGATACCGTGGTCCTGGAGAGAGACGAATTTGATAAGGACGTTTCCGGTATGGCTACAGGTTCTGGTGTTAATCTTCTGGTTAATGCCAGGGCCCTAAAGATTACCAGAAATTCCGAAGGTGTTAAAGTAAACCTGAGACATGACGGAAATGTCAAAGAAATATCAGCAAGAGCAGTTATTGGTGCAGATGGTGCAAATAGCATTGTAAGAAAAGATCTTTTTGGAAAGAGAATAGGTAGAGTAGCTTCTGCGTACCAGGTAGAATCTGCTGATGTCATGGAAGACCAGGATAATGTCAATGTATATTTGGGGAGCAAAATAACAAAGGGATATTTTGGATGGGCAACACCAGCCGGAGATACCTCAAGAATTGGAACTGCTTCCATAGGAGGTACCAGCAAAAGCTATTTTCAGGAATTAAACAGGAGATTCAGAAATAACAAAATACTTTCCATAACAGGCGGACCAATTCCAATTAGTACATTAAAGAAGACTTATGGCGACAGAACAATTTTAGTTGGCGATGCTGCGGGAATTGTGAAACCATTGAGCGGTGGCGGAATTTATACTGGAATACTCTCCGGTTCCAAAGCTGCCAGAACCCTTGAGATTGCACTTGAAAACAATAATTTTTCGGAAAGTTACCTGGCTCAATATGAAAGAATGTGGAAATCTGAAATAGGGAGAGAATTAAAAGTAGATCTGATAATTCAAAAGTTATTCTCGAAAATAACAGATTATTCTTTCAATAAACTCTATGAAGTCATATCAAAGGAGGAAAACATGAAAGTTATCAACCGTGTCGGAGACATAGACTTTCCTTCCAGGGTTGTGGCTTCACTAATACTGAGAAACCCAACAATAATTTCACATATATTGTTCCCAAGAAAGGGAAACACCTTTACTTAATATAATATGGTAAGAGATGAAGGCCTTAAAAACATGCCATGGATTGTGG
>JAKAYH010000366.1 GCA_021826835.1 Thermoplasmata archaeon
GGTTAGGGCAGGCCACAGACAGCGGTCAAAATTTTGAAGAATTTCTAAAGACGGAAACGAGTACAGTTATGGCAAACTATGAAAATAACTATGTTTCAGCTTTGTATTCTTTCGATCTCTTCAAGGACATATACATTTCAATGCTCCTCGCCTTCGCATTTATGATAGCGTTCATCATGATAATGCCCATTCTGATCCCAGTAAATATGGATGTGATGATGATCCTTGCAATTCTCGCCATGGTAATGGGAGAAAGTATGATTGTAGTAGGAATAAAAACAGTGCTTCCATATGATCCAATATGGCAAAAGACCGGCATAAGAACGAATACTGAAATTGTCCTGAAGATATGGTTTGTAGGATTCGGATTAATGACATTGGGGCTTCTTGCAGTGTTTTTCCTGACCCCATTTTTCTCCTCCATTCCATTTTACATCCTATTTGCGGTTGCAATTACGCCCCTTGCAATACCAAGCATAATCGGTTCGAATACAGAAAAGGAAATTATGAAAAAAGAGGATATGTTCGGCAGTTTTATAAGGGCACTTTCCGGATCTGCATCTTCCAGAGGAAATATCATAATAGAAGCGCTTGGTGAAATACAGCTTCACGATTTTGGTAAGTTGACCGCAAACATACGAGATTTATACAAAAGACTGGTCTATAGAATAAACACACTCATTGCATGGAAAGATTTCAGCGCAGATACAGAATCAAGACTTGTAGAGGTATTTTCTGAATCATTTTCTGAAAGTGTTGAACTTGGATCAGATGCACAAAAATGCGGAGATATAGTTGCGGATAATTTCGATCGTGTGACAAGAATGAGAAAAAGAAGACATTCCAGTATCAGCAGTTTTATTGGTGTTATGTATGGTATTTCTGCAGGTCTTGCCTTTGCTCTCTCCATATCTTATGCCATCCTTGGTTTTATAGGAGGAATCTTCAGTACATTTCCAACCAGTTTTATCAATGATCTCGGAATTTTCGTTGCTCAGCCTGCAAATACAATGTTTACGGTGGAATTGTTTATAGTTATTATTTTGTTTATGCACGCTTTCGTGGCTGGCACTGCTTTGAAGGTCGGCGATGGTGGCAAATTGATTCACGGACTTCACCACTTCGTCGCAATGGTGTGGCTCATATCGATCACCATGATAGGAACGAATATTGTTGTATCCCATTTACTAATATGAGGTATTCGTTGTATCTATTATTATTTCATTCACACTAATTAAATTCAAATCCAAAACGTGTCTTAGCTAATTTCCATAAATGAGTTTGTGAGAATGCATAAAGATGTGCAAAGTAATATATATCTTTAATATTGTAGTAATTCGATGGCAGATGAACCAGCAGATGCAATTTCAGATAAAAGAGTGTTATCTGCACTGGATAGTGTGATTAAATCCAATAATTCACTTGAAAAGGGAGAGAAGTTAAAAACTTTTTTAAAACTTTTAAATGAACAGGATATTCCCAAGATTTTTCAGGGCAATGAAAAGGCCAGAGAAAGACTATCAATACTTGCTGATTCTCTAGTTGCAAATTATCCAGAACTTGCACTCCCAGAAGTTATGGAGGCGCTTATGCACGCTGACATGCGAAGAGAAAACCTAGTTCTAGATTATATGAAGTCTATTGTAATGACTAACAATCGCGAACTGGCTGCACAGTTCCTAAAGGGTGAAACGGTTATTCCAAATCTCCCAACTTCTTCTGATCTCATGAAAAAAATGGCATTTTTGACTGATGATTATGAACATGCAGCAATAATATTTTCAATGAACGGAAGGTTTGATAGAGAGCTTTTTTCTGAATATGTATCTGGAAGACAGACAGAAGTGATTAATTCAATAATAATAAAAAATTTCAAAGAAAAGCAAAAATTAATGGAACTTGCCGAGTTTTTAAAGCTTTTAAGAATAGCTACTAATAACCAAGTTTACACTATTGAACTTGCTTCCACACTAAGGAAACTTGGAGATATTAATGCTATGAAGGATGTTCTGAGCACCATTGATATAAGAAAAATAGATGATAGTGCACAGAAAAATTCTCTTGCTGAATTATACGATCAGGCCGGGGAAAGTGAACAAGCCTTGATTCTTTCAAACGAACTCCTAAACTCAGGTTTCGAAACCCCAGGAATTATATTCGTAAAGGCAAAGTCGCTTCTTTCACTGGACAGACCAGAAGAATGCCTCTATTTTCTGCAGCAAAAAGAAGCCGTGAGCAAAAAAAGCGAGGATTTGCTTCTTCTCCTGTGTGTGGCAGGAGAACGAATTAATAATTATAGAGTGCCTTTAGATATTTTAACAAATGCACAGGATACTATTCAAGGAAATCAGATTCTCTGGAAATATTTCATCACGTTCTTAGCAAGGGATTCAAAATTCGATCTGGCAAACAAAAAGCTTACTGAAATGGAGAACCTGTTTCAGAATTCAAGGGAGGTCCTAGAAGCTCGGCTGTTTATACAATCAACCCTGAATAGAGGATCTGATGCCATAAATACTGCACAAAGAATATTTGAAAATGATCCTGGCGATGATAAATCTGCAAGACTGCTTTTAAATGCATTTTATTTAAACAAGAATTATAAGCAATTTATAGAGTTCTATGAAAAAACCATTAATGAAACCATCATTTCGCAATTTAGACCCATGGTAGCATCTGCAAATCTGTTTGTAAATGGAGTTGATGCTATGGTGCAATATGTTAAGAAATATTCTGTGAATATTTCAGATGGACATGTTGCAGATGCTCTAATAGAAACCATAAGAACAGAAGAGCAGATCAAGCAGCTTCAACCGTTAAGGGAATTTGTCTCTGACTCCGAAATTGAAATAATTAATTCAATAGTATCTTGGGCAAAGGGGATCCCTATGAACTCTGACAAATTAAGAAATATAGTCTATAATTCTTGCTCAGAAAAACTGGGTACAATAATCAGCCTTCCATCAATTATGGCAGATCCGGATTCAAACATTGACCAGAATGTATATAAATGTGCAAGAAACCTTATTGATCCAATCAGAGAAACCATCAAAGAAATTAAAAAGGGGGGTGTTCTTAAAAATATAGAAGATTATCCATATCTTAACTACCCCAATACTCAAATCCTTATTTCCATGAAAAAATTTAAGGAAGCCTCAGAAACATTAGTAAAATCTACTAATCCAAGAAATCCTGATCCATACTACTATTATCTGGAAGGAGTTATTTCCGGAAATCAGGGTAACACCAGTAATGCCTCAAAAAGCTTGGAAAAAGCTCTTTCCCTATTAGATTCTGCGACGTTTAGGTGTTACTTGCTTAAGGAATATATAAACGCAGGAGACGATAAACATGTTATTGCAGAGACTGAGAAGATAATAAAAATGGGTGGCTTTGATGTACTTCCATTTTCCCATATATATGAATTTTCAAGGAAGATGTCTGCTGAAGTGTGCAGCAATATTATTGATCTGTTTGATTACTCAGGAAAGGACAACATCTTCACAATGAGAATTAGAAGGGATCATTACATTGAAATCATGGATGATCCTAAAGCCATAGAACTTTCTAAAAA
>JAKAYH010000367.1 GCA_021826835.1 Thermoplasmata archaeon
TCCTAAAACCCAGGCTGCATTGCTTGAGTCCATGGAGGAGGCACAGGCAACCATTGAAGGTGATACAATGAAACTTCCAATGCCATTCATAGTAATCGCAACTCAGAATCCTATTGAGTTCGAAGGTACGTATCCACTTCCTGAGGCACAGATGGATAGATTCATGATGAGAATTTCCTTCGGATACCCTGAAGATGATATGGAAATATTGAAAAGGAGAACGGAATGGAAAGGAAATGACCCATCAAAAATGGCAAAGGTTGTTGTCGATGCACCAACACTTTTACAGCTCAGGGAACTCGCAGAACTTGTGTTTGTAGATGATGCAATCATGAAGTACATTTCCTCTTTCAGTAAGATTAGGGTGGACAAAAGAGTATTAGCTGGGCCCAGCCCTAGAGGTATAATCTCCCTCTTAAGAATATCAAAAGCCTATGCAATGGTAAATGGAAGAGACTATGTCACTCCTGATGATGTGAAGGCTGTGGCTATTTCCTGCCTTGCACACAGGATAGTGCTCAACCCGGAAGACGTAATGGATGAGGTTCAGCCTGAAGATATTGTAAAAAGCTACCTTGAGACAGAACCTGTACCAAAGTGATCAGTCTTGATCTCTTCATGGCATAAACAGAATTTTATCCTTGTCTTTCTTTCTTCGTTAATAGTACTTGCAGGAGTTATATCAGAAGTAAAAACTATTTTTGCTGCCCTATTCTTTCCTGTTATTCTGTTTGCATTTATTGCTCTGCAGGAAATTAAACCTGAGATAGAAATTGAATATTCACTCCCATCAAGGGCAAAGGTTGGAGATGAAATGGACATTTCTGTAACAGTAAATTGTAAAAGAGGCATGGGTTTGATCAACCTGGATATGCCAACCTTTCGTGAGATGGAAATTGTTGACGGAACCAATGTCCACATATTGTACAAAGGTTCAAAGGCCGTGAACAGAGAATATAACTACAGAGTTAGGGCAATTAAAAGAGGGATTTATAAATTTACTGATATCAACATTGAATATTCACCTCTCTTTGGAAGAAAGAATAGAAAATTAATAACAGAACATGTGAATGCCAGCATCGTTGTCCTTCCTCCAATTAAAGTCCTGAAAAAAAGCCAGTTTCAGATCAAAAGCAAACTGATCACACCACGGTATGCCATAACCAGATTGGGTCCCATTACCAATGAGTTTGAGATGATAAGGGAATTTGTTCCGGGAGATCCTTTCAAGACAATAAACTGGAAAAGTTCTGCAAAACTTTCTAACAGCGGTAAGATCATGGTCAATCAATATGAGAGGGAGGGGCTGAAGAATTTTATTTTCCTGCTTGATACATCGAATTCCATGGGCAGAGGCGTTAGTTATGATAATCCGATGGAATACTCCATATCACTTATTCTGTCAGGTGTTAATTACCTTATTTCAAAAAATTACAACGTTGGGTTCTGGCCCCTTACATCTGTTCCAGTCAAGCAGTATGAATATGTAATTCCCTCTTCCGGTGGAGATACTACGAACAGGATAAAGGAGAAACTTCTCAGGATTGACTATCGTAGATTTATACAGAAGGACTATATTCTTGACAGGACCTTCACAAGGATTATAATGGAAACAAAACCACAGGTTACATTGGTGACATCTTTAAGCCCGAGGAACACCGGGCAAATTAAGGATGTTGTACGTAAACTGATCAGACTTGGGGCCCGTGTTGTGGTTGTGGATATCAAAGCAGAGTCAATAGTTGCAAAAAGAGTTGATCCAAGAATCGTTGGATTGTTTTCAAAGAAGGTTAAAGGAAAAAAATTGATACAGGGCGCTGTAACATGGGACCCGGTAACTGAAAATCTAGGGAAGGCTGCATATGAAATTGCCATAAGAGGGGGATGGTAATGGCAAAAAATTTTAATTCTGGTATTTCTTTGTTTTTTATAGGAACTTTCTTAGTTGCATTCTACTTATTTTCTTATTCCGCCATAGGTACTATTCTTTTTATCTTAACAGCAATTCTTTCACTGATCTCAATTCTCGAGGTGAAATCAAAAAATAATGCCAAGGAACCTGATTTATTTTCAATTACAAAATTTATAATTCCGATTCCACCAATAATGGCATTGATCCTGTCATCTGGTTTTATATACACTCCATTACCTTACTTTGTTTCTTTAAAATACCAGGATATTCTCTTATTTGCGTTTCTATTCATATTTCTTGAAATATTTATAGTATTCTCGATTGTTACTGAAACCATTTCTAAAATAATACTGCCATTGGAGAAAGCAGGATATGATATGGATGAAGTGAATGAACAAATGGGTAAATTCTCTAACAACATTGTTTCTATTGCATTTCTCACGTTCCTAATGTCTTGCGGAATAACATTTCTCCTTGTCTATGGCCCGGAAATAAGCATAGGCATATTACCTGCCATTATCATATTCCTCTTTGTTTATGTATATGTCATCTTTAGCTACATTAAAAAAGGTTCATCAACTGATTGAAAAATATACCTCTACATAAACGCCCGATTCAATAGAAACTTTCAATGACTGGTATATGTGAATTAATATTTTTCCTCAAAAAAGTGTGATAAACCTGAAATCATTATATTGAAAAGCGAGATGTAAATTCGATGATAAAGATCGGTGACTATTGGGGAGCGAAATACGATTACATATCGGACTTGCTTAAATATATAAGGTTCAGATTTCAGACTAATATAAAGCTGGTTAATTGGGAAAAATGCATGAAGCTATCGGGGATCCATTCATGTATATCCAGGAAGGTTTCATCCCATCAAAAGACAACGTGATACTTGACATCGGTGCACAGTACGGCGACTATGCTATGATCTGGGAGAAGAAATACAACTGTAGGGTATTCTCGTTTGAGATTGCACCAGAAAATTTTGCATACCTTCGGGAGAATATATTAATCAACAGGAGTAGCGTTCGGGGATACAACATTGCCATAGGGAACGGAGAAGAGATTAATTTCGACTTTAAAGAGTCAATGTCCCATAAGTCAAATGGTGGTGGGGGGAAAACGTTCAAGACTATTAGACTCGATGACTGGATCCATGACAATAATGTCATGCCTGACATCCTGAAGATAGACGTGGAAGGTGTAGAATACGAAGTCCTGCAGGGAGCGAAACAGACAATTACTTCTTTAAGGCCTAAGATAATTCTTGAGACACATTCCAAGGCGTTAAGGGAAAAATGTGATCAATTTATGAAAACCTGTGGTTATAAACTCTCAATAGAAGGTCGAACATCGTACAATGCATCCGAGGTCTTCGATGAGGTGACAAATCTTTTTTATCTCACTGATTAATGGAGAATTTCCAATAACCTCCCAAAAAACATCGTAACATTTATTCATGAAACACGCATGTTACAGCACGAGTAACCTATTTGCTCATTCATTAAGAGGAAAATACATGTAAACGCTTAATGAAACACGCCCCGGCCGGGATTTGAACCCGAGTCACAGGCTCGACAGGCCTGTATGATAGGCCGCTACACTACCGGGGCAGAATTGGTTAAGGGTAATTACATATAT
>JAKAYH010000014.1 GCA_021826835.1 Thermoplasmata archaeon
AGATCCAGGGAAAAATCAAATTCGTTCCTCAATGCTTCAACAATAGATGATGCATTTTGAAGGCTTTCCCTGTCTATGTGATCATATGCGCTTCCAAAAGGATCAAATTTTATTGCAGTTATTCCTTTTTTCGCAACGATTTTTGCTCGTGTTACGAAATCATCTGGAGTTTTGCAACCTGAATACCAGCCATTTGCATACATTCTGGCTTTATCCCTTACAGTGCCTCCAAGCAGATTAAATATGGGCTCGCCCACATATTTCCCAATGAGATCCCAGGAAGCAATGTCAAAGGCACTTAATGCAGATGTTGCCTCCATGGATCTGCTAAGATAGAAGGAATTTTTATAGAAATCCATTATATTCTTACCCAAGGAGAAGACATCTTTTCCTTGAAAAGACCGCTTAACCTCATTAAGGCTCTCAAGGACAGGAAGGGTCATTAGTGTAGTTGGAGCTTGCCCATAGCCTACTTTTCCATCATCGGTTGTTAATCGCAATATTAGCATGGTTGAACTCCATGGAGAGGATAATTCATTTGAGAGATCACCAATTTCAAAGATTTCAACGTCCCTTATTTTTTGTGTCATGGTATACCAATTCAAAATCATGCTTAAGTTTAACTATTTTCATTCAAGGAAGCATTCATCAATTTTCATAATAATAGTCTTTTTCAAATCGATAAGCTATTTAAATTGGTTCTTATGAATTCATAAGGGTTTCATCAAATATACTGAAATTGCTTTCATAGGACTCACATAGAGAAAATTTAACGCAAGTGAGTGAAATCCATATTATTTTTCTAAACGTCTTGCATCGTCGGCTTGTAGACAGAAGTGAAAGTGGTTGGATAGCATATTGCTTCATGCCTGCATAAATCTTTAAAGTCACAAGGTTATCATGAACGAACGAGCACCTTCGGTCCAAGAGGAATTCAAGCTCATGGTGATTCCGCAAGCGATCTTTGATGAGGAGGTCACAAGATTATTTCTACTCCAACAAAATTACCTAATATGTCAAAATATGCAATAATTAAAGAATTGGAGCTGAATGGTAAAAAGTTCAAATATTTTTCATTGCCTGAACTGCAGTCAAAGAATCATAATATCTCAAGACTCCCATTTTCACTTAGAATTGTACTTGAATCTGTAATCCGGAATTCGACAAAAGGTCTTGCCAATGAAAAAGATATTGAAAATATTCTTGAATGGAATGCGAAGGAACCTGCTGACTCAGAAATACCCTTTACGGTTTCACGAGTTCTAATGCAGGATTTCACAGGTATTCCAGCCATAGTCGATCTCGCATCTATGAGGGATACCGTAGTTCGCCTTGGCAAAGATCCCGATGTTATAGAGCCAGAAGTTCCCGTTGATCTGGTAATAGATCACTCGGTTCAGGTTAATTACTTCGGAGATGATGAATCGTTCCAGAAAAACGTTGAGGAAGAGTTCCGAAAAAATGGAGAAAGGTACCAGTTTCTGAAATGGGCCCAGGGAAGCATGAAGAACCTGAGGATAGTCCCACCATCAACAGGAATTGTGCATCAGGTAAATCTGGAGTATCTTGCGAAGCTCGTTTATACAAAGAAAGAAGGAAATGAAGAATTTGCATATTTTGATTCTCTAGTAGGTACGGATTCACACACGACAATGGTCAATGGACTTGGAGTTGCGGGGTGGGGTGTAGGTGGAATAGAGGCAGAAGCAGCAATGCTGGGACAGCCTGTCACCTTTCAAACGCCTAGCGTTGTGGGCGTAAACCTTCATGGTTCTCTTCGATCCGGAATTACCGCGACAGATCTGGTCCTTACCGTAACGGAAATTCTCAGAAAGGCAAAGGTCGTGGGAAAATTCGTTGAATTCTTTGGGAGCGGTATTAAGAGTCTTTCCTTGCCTGACAGGGCAACTGTATCCAACATGTGTCCTGAATATGGAGCCACTATGGCTCTGTTTCCCATAGACGATGAAACCCTATCATACCTGAGAATAACGGGGAGATCAGAAGAGCAAATTGCACTGGTAAAGAAATATTTTGAAGCACAGGGACTCTTTGCATATACAGGTGGAGCGGAATACAGCGAAATCATTGATATAGATTTGGAAAGCATTGTTCCAGTTATTGCTGGACCAAAACTTCCACAGCAAAAAGTTCAACTTAAGGATGCGGGAAGAAGCTTTCTCAAATTCATGGAAGAATCAGGTGCCAAACAATCAGGAAAGGGCCAAACAGTTCAGGTTAGCCTGAAGACTGAAAAGATAAAAATATCAGGAAGAGAGGAAACTCTCTCTGAAGGAGATGTTGTAATTGCTGCAATTACCAGCTGTACAAATACTAGCAATCCAAGAGTTATGGTTGGTGCTGGACTTCTGGCTAAAAAGGCCGTTGAAAAAGGATTAACGGTCTCTCCAAAAGTGAAAACAAGCCTGGCTCCCGGGTCAAGGGTTGTTACCTCATATTTGGAGCAAAGCGGTTTGCAAAGATATCTGGATGAATTGGGATTCTATCTTGTTGGATATGGATGCACAACATGTATAGGCAATTCTGGACCGCTCCCGGAAGTGATTGAACAAGCTATTGATTCAGAAAATCTCTCAACTGTGGCGGTACTGTCAGGGAATAGGAATTTCGAAGCAAGAATACACAAGAGCGTAAAAGCAAACTATCTGATGTCACCACCTCTCGTGGTAGCTTTTGCACTTGCTGGAAAGATCATAATAGATATGGAAAAGGAACCGATTGGTACCTCCAAAGACGGAAAACCAGTTTACCTTAGAGACATATGGCCGTCTGAAAGCGAAATAACTGAAATTATAAATAAAAAAATCACGGAATCAATGTACGAGTCCAATTATAAGAATATAGGAAACTTCAGTGAAATGTGGAATAATCTGAAAGCACCATCCGGGGACATATACAAATGGGATGAAAAAAGCACATATATTAGGAATCCGCCTTTTTTCCAGAATTTTACTAAGGAAGAGGAGAAAGTATCGGGGCAATTTAATAATCTTGCTGTGTTAGCTGTACTTGGAGATTCTGTAACTACAGATCATATATCCCCAGCTGGAAACATTTCAAAGGATAGCCCTGCAGGTAAATATCTTACATCTCATGGAGTAACCTATGAAGACTTCAATTCGTTTGGTTCAAGACGCGGCAATCATGAAGTGATGATGAGAGGCACCTTTGGAAACAATAGGATCCAGAACCTGCTTGTGGATAAGCAGGGACCTTATACTAAGTTATTCCCCTCTGGAGAAGTCACATGGCTTTTTGATGCCTCTGAACAATATTCCAAGAGGAATTTGGGAAGCATAGTTTTTGCAGGTAAAGAATATGGAACAGGCTCATCCAGGGACTGGGCTGCAAAAGGACCATACCTTCTCGGGGTTAAGGTAGTTATTGCAGAGAGCTATGAAAGAATTCACAGAAGCAATCTGGTGGGAATGGGAGTGCTTCCATTGCAATTTTTGAAGGGCAGGAATTTCAAATATCTGAACATTGATCCCTCAAAGCCGGTTAATGTCATAGTGGATAATATCGCCAAACCCTCCTCAAAGGCAAAAGTGACATTCACTGACAATAATGGAAAGGAGGGTTCCGAGGAAGTTATCTCAAGGCTTGATACAGAAATCGAATGCAAATATTTTGGAAATGGCGGAATTCTGCAGTTTGTTATGAGGAGATTAATCTCCAAATAATCACTTTATAATTTTTCCAGTTGCAATGTACCACAAATAGAGATCAAGGACACCAGGTTTTAGTGAGAATTCTTTGCATTTTTCAATGAGTTCTTTCTCATATTCATAGTATCTGGAAGGAGAAGTGATCTTTTTTGGCTCAGATCCTTCAGAAAGCATCCTCAATATATGTTTGTCAAGTATTGCAAAATCAAAAATTCCAACGTTTCTCATGAAATGTGAAGCCTCTTTATAGCCAATTCCTTTGAGGTTCTCAACAAAGTATTCCCGCAGTTCCCATGGTTTTTCATTTTTAATTAGTGACGGTAGGTCATCTGCAATCCATCTGTTTTCGCTTATAAATCCGCTCCTAACATTGTAGAATCGATAATGAATTGATTTGAGGAGATCCCTTAAATCCTCTCTTTTCATGGTAAGAAAATTTTTTGGCCCAACTACGCTTTGAGTTCTTAGGCCAAGTTCTGCAGATGTATTTGCAGCGAGGATGCAAAAGCAAAGCTCAGAGTAAAGAATTTCTTCAGAAGAATTCTTCAACGATTCAAAATCCTTGACTCTTTGTTGGATGATCCCTGAAATTTCAGAGGACAAATATGATTTAACCAAAGGTAGAATTTCACTGATCTTGGGATAATCCCTTTTTTCCATGATGCCCCCTAATTTTTCCCATTATGCATTGCTTAATTAGCTTTTTGAAGAGGTAAGAACAAATATAAAACCAATATTAAGTGAGTAAAGTCTTTCTTAAAGACAACTTCAATCTATTAAAAAGTGGTTGGTGGGGAAAACCCCATATTGGATTATTTGAATATTTCGTAGGCTTTCTGGGCCTTCTGCAGTCTCTTCTCAACTTCTGCCCAATTTACATTCTTCATGAATGCATCAAGGTATGGGGCTCTCTTAGGTCCATAGTCTGTATAGTATGCATGCTCATAGACATCCAGTGAAAGGATAACAATTGCATTCCATATTCCATTTGTATTGTGAACATCTGCTCCAATGTTTCTTAGCTTTCCGGTGTTAAGGTCAAATACAAGCAGAGACCATCCTCTGAAGGCTATTCCTGTTGCTTTAAAGTCTTCCAGCCATTTTTCATATGATCCAAAATCCTTTGCTACCTGGTTTTTAAAGCTCTCAGGAGCAGAAGAACTTCCACTGTGGAGATTTCCGAAATAGAGTTCGTGAAGAAGCGACCCATCATAGTTAAAAGTCTCTTCCAACTTTAATTCTCTAAACTCGCTGTAATTCTGGTTGGCCTTTGATCTGTCAACGGTCTGCATCTTTTCCCAGATTTCATTCAGTTTTGATACATATCCATTGTAGTGGGTCTCAAAGTGGTACTCGATTTGCTGGTCTGAAATTCCATCTAGTCCCTTTGGTTTTAGTGTTGTTTTTTTCTCCCATTTTTCTGTCATTGTTTCACCAGACCTAGATCGGGCAATGGTTTAAAAATTATTTGATTTTATTAACAATAAAATAAATAAAGTAGTTAATAGAAGAGTTTCGGGGGACAAATCACAATATGGGTAATTGCTGGAACTATGAAATTAAGAATTTCCAGTCATGGTGAACTTATGCTATCTGGAAAAAATCTTCTATTGTTGTGTTTGTGGAACCTTCCACAGACGCCCTCATCCTTTTTTGTTCTAACCATTGTTCAAGAGGAACTTCATCAGCCGTTCTTGTCCTTCCAAGTTCACTTTGGCAATCTGAACAATATAGCCCCTTAAAAATGGGCATTCTACAAATGATGCATCTGGAAGTTGAAGGCATTAAACCTTCAAGCATTATGCGTTTTTAACCTTTTGTTAAAGATTATTTATTAAACAGGATTTCTAATAGACAGAAAAGGTAGAAAATCCCATGTTTTCAATCATCTTTATATAAGGTGTCATAGTCCTCCCCTCCTGTGAAGAAGAGCGACATGTCAGAGTAAACATCCTCTAGTCCGGACATATCCTTGGAAGAAACCTTATGAATCTTGGTCATTAATCCGCTCTCCCGGAAAGCTGAAATTATTGAGACAAAGTATTGCTTATTTGACTCCTCTCTTTCATTCATGAAATCTTCATTAAGGGCATCAGTTGAAGATTCCCATGACTCAATTCTCTTAATTTCCTCATCTGAAATGAGATCACACTTATTCAGGACGAACATGGCAGGCTTGAGAAACCTTGACATTATTGATCCATAAAGGAGTTTCTGGGAGATAAATCCGGATGGAGTGGAGCTTATGATGGAATCCGCTACAAAGGCAATCATGGCCTGATTGCCTGAAAGGGCATCCACCATTATAGATGAAGATGGCCTGAAACTGAATAATTCTATCTGTCCTGGGGTGTCAAAAATTACATAATAGTCTTCGTATGCTCCAAGAGCATCCCGGAGTGCATCAAGATTCTCAAGTATCATATCTGAAGCAACAATTTGTGCCCCATTTGGACCAAGATTGAATTCACTCATTATCTGGGAAATGGATATCCATTCCCGTATGTCTATGTCAGCCTCATATGGGATATATTCAGCACCGGGATCAAGATTGACTATTATTGAATCGATTTCCTGCTTCTGCATCCATTCTTTCAATGAACCTGCAAGCGTTGATTTACCAGTTCCTGCCGGACCTGTTATAAAAAGGGATCCCTTCATGGAGTCACCGTCTGATATTCCTCAAGGGTATTGGTACTTTGCTCCTTTTCCTTGAATGAATTATTAATGGTTCTGAACAGGTTTTCTATTCTCATCATTAGGTAAGGTTCAAGGTTAAAATTCTCACTTATTTTTTTGGTAACCTCCATGTATTTTACCACTCCTCCTTTATGAACCGTGAGAACGAGGCCATCTTTTCCACAATTCCTGCATTTACCGTTTAGTGGAACTCTTCTATATTTCGCATTGCAGGAAGTGCACCTGAATTCCTGTGTGAAGAACCCACGGAGATTTCCGTACATATCAGGAAGAAAATGTGAATTTATAAGCCTGTTAGCAACATCATCAGCGTTAACTGCCCGAATCTTTCTGGCCAGATCAAGCTGCTTATCTATCTTTTCTTCCATTGTACCCAGTGTCTTATATGCTGATTCTTCAACGCCTGCATTTATGTCACCAGTATCAAATGTAAATGAAATACCCCTCATTGTTCCATATTTCTGCACAAAATTTTTCATTGGCATCATCATTTCCTCAAGCTTTACAGGACTCATCCTCTCTTCTGCTGCATTATAGAATTCGAGAGGGTATTCGGATAGGGTATCAAGGTTCAGGGCTTCTTTGTCAACTTCGTCATACCTCAATTCCATGGTCATAACCAGAGGGGCATCCATTAAACCTCCTGTTGTTGAAGGTAAAAATTCTCTGGAAAAATTAAGGAGACCGTCCATGAGAAGCATAACGCTATCCTCATCTCCATCGCAGTTTCTCCTCTTCGCTGCATGGAAGAATGGGTGTGCATAACAACCTCCAGCACTTGTAAATCCTATAATTCTTCCCGCAATTCCGCCGGAGGTGTGAGGGGCAAGTCCAATAACAATCTGACCAATAAGATCTTCTGGATCATTGCATTTATAAAACGGCGGCATTCCATAATATTTCACAAGGAGATCATCAACATATTTTGATACTCGTAGGAGATATTCACCACAATCCCAAGGTATAATCACATCCTGGGGAAATATTTCATTCATCTTTTCATTGTAGCCAAGCTCTTTTGCTTTATTTGCTGGAAGCTGAATTTCATCCATACGGAAATGTGTAAGAGGGATATCTGTCATATCATATCTGCAGGTTCCGTCCTTATTTACAGACACATCATTTATGGCTCTAAGTATGCCCTTTTCCAAAGGCTCAGCGACTCTTCTTTTTGACATGAGTTTCTTGACACCTTTAACCTGGGGCAACTTTTCCTCATCAAGAGAGAGTCTTTTCATAGCAGAATTCAAGAGAATTTGTATATCAACCGATCCCTTTTTGGTTGTGTTTTCTTCCGTATGCTTGCCGCATACTGGACAAATTGGTGCCGGGGATTCTGTTCCACAGGAAAGGCATTTTCTTGAAAGAAATTCGGCTTCATATTGACCTGAACTGTTCTTAATGGCGTTACTCAGAAGTCTTCTGGTATCGCCAAGGTTCTCCAGAGGGAAGAGCATATGAACCTTGGGTTTCATCTTCCTGTCTCCAGCCTTTTCCGGTCTTCCCATACGTGCTCCGATTCTTGTAGGAGCTTTTGCCTTAATCTCCACCCTAGATATCATACTAATGAGTTTTAGCGGGTCATGAATTTCTAAGGCGTTCTCAGGTATATCTTCTGAGGCAAAGGTTTCAAGAAGTATCCCATTATCGTTTATTTGGATGCTTTTGTCCCCTAATGTAAACTCACAACCGAGCTTTACAAGGATTTCAAGTATTTCATCATCCATCTCAACCACGGGGAACAACCCATTTGATTTAGCATGTTTGACTAGTTCTCTTAGTCTTAGTATCTCTGGACAATTCAGGTCATGCCAGAAGAGGTTGAAATTTGGATGAAGCGGTATGTTGAACTCTTTAGATATTCGAAAAGCAGTTGCTGCATCGGTAGGGTTAAATAATTCCTTAGTCAATCCTTCCTTCTTTGCAATATGGTTCCACCATTCAACAGAAAAGGATGATGGTTCCAGGTTCCTGTTGTTTTCCAGAAAGTCCCCATAGGAGAAGAGAATCTCTCCCATATCAGTTATTCTTTCAACCTCATGGAGTAATTCTCTGGCCTGTTCTCTAGTTTTGAGTCTCAAATGTTTCCCTGATTTGGTAAGAATCATGGGACCATCAATGGTATCACATGGAGTTATTGCGGCAGCCTTTCCGGGAAGTTCCACCTTGAGCTGACAGCCAGTGGCAATAAATTCTTCCACTATTTCCATAGACGCAGGATGGATGGATGCAGCCGCAAGTCCGGATACCCTTGATCTTCCATATCTTAAACGAAAACCGCCCGGTGCTCCTGGATGTGAGAAAACAGGTCTCCCCGCAACAATATCGTGAAGAAATTTACTGGATTTTGAATCTTCGCTGTCTATTTTTGTTTTCCCTATATCGTTGAGAAAGCTCCATTCGTCTATCTTGAGCTTATCTGTATGTTTCAGGATCTTCTTTGATTTCTGGATGATTCCTTCACAGATGACAAGACACATTCCTCCACGGATACGGTTTGTGGAGACCCTTTCCATATCTCTGTGACCAGATACCTCTTCCTGCTCGCTTCCATCGCCATCAATACATACAGGGCAATTTCTCACGACAGTCTTTATTTCATCAGGTGTTGGTAAATACTGCAGGTGTTTTACTCTGTTATAACTCTGAATCTCCTCAATATACCGTTCGACTTCATCATCGTACGGTATATATTTTCCAATGTTGAGATCTCTCCTTACAATATCAGCTATGAGTACACTGAGGGCTTGAGCAGTTCCACCTGCCCCTCTAATTGGTCCTGCATAAGTAACTGAGACATACTCACTTCCATCCTTGTTAGTCAAAATTTTTAATCCCGTAATACCCTCTAACGGTGCCACAAGAATCCCCTCCGTCAGGATAGCAAGACCAGTTCTTACAGCCTTTTCTAAAGCAGTTTCCCTGCCATCCTTAAGGTATCTCTTGACCACCCTTCTTGACATTTCAAGAGAAACCTCTTCCCTGCTCATCTGCCCTGACAAATCCCTAATATCCTGGGCTATTCCCTTTATGGAGAGAAGTTCTTCTACCCTCTCTGCCATATCAGCTGCCAGAGGAATTTCAACAAAATCCTTGACATCAAAACCTTTACTTCTGCACTGTTCGGCTATTGAATAACACTCCTCAACTCTTTCCTTCATTCTGGAAATATATTCATTGTATTCAATGGACGTTAATATCAGCTCCCGGCTCTGATTAATTCTTCTTTCCGGTTTTCTTTATATTCTAAAGCTTTCTTCACAAGATGCAAATGAAGCTTTGATGGATTTAACGGTCTTGATTTAAACTCACTATGATATTGAGAGGCAATGAAGTTATCTCTATCTTTCAATTCAGCTATTTCCATTCTAGTTCCCTCATCATCCACTCCTGAGAAAATCATACCTGCTTCCTGAAGTCTTTCTATATAGAGAGGGTTTACCTCAAATCTGTGTCTGTGCCGTTCATAAATTTCTGGAGAGTTGTATAAACTCATAGCCAGGGTATTGTCCATTATCATAACCCGTTTGGCTCCAAGTCGCATTGTTCCGCCCATATCCTTAACATCCTTTTGTTCAGGAAGTATATCTATAACTGGATCTGGCGTTGAGGAATCAAACTCTGAACTGTTTGCCTTGGCAAGATTCAAAACGTCTCTTGCATATTCAATTACTGAAATCTGGAATCCAAGACAGATTCCCAAAAAAGGGATCCTTTCTTCCCTGGCTTTTCTTGTAGCGATTATTTTTCCTTCAACACCTCTATAGCCAAATCCTCCAGGTATGAGAATACCATCAACCCCTACAAGTGGTGATTTGTCCAAAGACAGAGAGTCTGAATCAATCCATCTGAGATTTGTTTTTATTCCTGTTTCACCTGTAACATGTGTGAATGCCTCTTTGTGGGAGAAGTATGCATCGTGGAGTTCAGTGTACTTACCAACAACAGCAATTGTAACCTCCGCTTGAGGGTACAATATATTTTTTCTGTACGTTGTCCATATATCATTGAAGGGCTGGGAAACAAGATCGAGGCTTTTCTTTATAATCTCAACAACGCCCTGTTTTTCCATTATTTCAGGTATTAAATATACATTGGAAACATCGTGTACACTTATTACGGACTCCTCCGGAACATCTGTGAATAGTGCTATCCTTCTTTTCGATTCAGGGTCAAGCTTTTTAGAGGATCTTCCAAGAATCAGGTCTGGCTGAATACCAATTTCTCTGAGGCTCTTGACACTATGCTGTGTTGGCTTTGTTTTTAATTCTTCGTTAGAACCAACGGATGGAACCAGAGTAACATGCCCAACAAGCACTTTGCCGGGTTCTTCTCTCCTTAGCTGTCTTATGGCTTCAAGGAAAGGCATGGATTCAATATCACCAACCGTTCCTCCAACCTCTATAATCATCACATCTAGAGGTTCGGAATTTGCCACCTTCTTTATTCTTCTCTTGATTTCGTTTGTAATATGCGGGATAATCTGAACGGTACTTCCAAGGTATTCTCCCCTCCTCTCCCTCTCAATTACCTCTTTGTAAATTTTGCCAGTGGTTAGGTTGTTATCCCCTGTGAGATTCTTGTTGAGATATCTTTCATAATTCCCCAGGTCCAGATCAACCTCGCTTCCATCGTCCAGGACAAAGACCTCTCCGTGCTGGTATGGATTCATTGTTCCAGCATCATAGTTAAGGTATGGATCAATCTTCAGGGCAGTCACTCTTAGCCCACTATTCTTAAGCAGATAACAAATACTTGAGGCGATGGTTCCCTTTCCAATTCCGGAAAGAACTCCACCTGTAATCACAACATATCGCATTGAGGATTAACGAAAGAAAAAATATTAAACTTGGCAATTGGCATTGTCTTATAAAAAATTAAGATCTATATCTTCTACCAATTCTTTCATTTTCTCTTCTCTTTATCATGTAATATATGCCGATCAATCCTATTCCCACGACTAGCAGGGTGAAGCCATAAATCACAGCATCCCCCTCATATGCTGGAAGGTTACCAAAATATATATCTAAAGTAAGATTTGAATTGTTATTGCTTGTCACAGTAAGTGTCCAGTTACCAGAAGTTGTAGCTATGACGGAACTGGAAGCGCTTGAACCTGTAAAGTTCATGCTGTTTGATTTAACCCCACCTGGAGTCAAGAGGAAGCTGGATACTGAAAAGTTGGTTCCATTGACTACCTTTATGGAATATTGAATTGTATTCCCCTCATTCACATAATATTTATACGAGATACTTTTTCCAGTTTGGTGAAAATTCACATTATCATGGGTTGACACACTTCCATAAACAGCAAGTATTGATATTGAAAATAGAACTACAGATATTATAATTAGTATGGCTCCTATTTTCCAGAACTTCTCCTTACCCATTAAACCTATGAATCTCATTGTGAATGTTAAATAGAAATAAGCTTCTTTGATATAATATTATAGACATCAGCTAAGATCATAAGACATTGAAAATGTAAAAGTTTGAATTGTGTCTTTCTCTGGCTAGGTTTTCTCATTCACTGATAATATTCTTTTTGGAAAGTTCCCATAGGTCCATGGTTCCCAATTGTTTTGGGTACAAACCCAATTTGCGTAGGCATAATCATTTTGAATAAGAATGGGTTCTAATTTATGAATCATTACGAACCGATTATGTGTTTGGATGCATCTATATAATTCCTATCGGGCCTCCTCCTCTTACATCATTATAACCCCATAATTCCCACAAAGATTTGTGGATTGAATATTGCTGTGAGGTGAAATGTATTATGCCCAATGACACCGTGATTGTGAATGTGATGTTTTCGTAGAGAGTATAGTTGCCAGGAATGATGACTTTTGTTAAGGGGATCCCTTTAAGATATGGCGGTTCCCAAAGATTGGTTCCATATATGGGACAATTTCCAGTGAAATCACCTGATGATTGAATGTAATTTCCAAACACATCCCCTTTGTTCGTGCTTACATTATAAAACATTGTTTTGTTGAATGCTATTGAGAAGTTGGTTACAGATATTACTAAGTGACTATACGGATATGCATAGGATTCATTATTGATAAATAACGCAGTGTACAAAAGTTGAACTCCACTACCATCATTATTGGTAAAGTTACACGAAGAGAGATTAAATATGTTGTATTGTGGCCAAATCCACAACATAAGGTCTGCTTTGTTTCCAAGATATGATACGTTGTCTGAATAAAGATAACTTGTTCCCAATATGTTATAATTCTTATTCGAAGAATAATTTACAGAATGTTCGCCATTGCATATTCCCTGTAATCCCTGAGGTTCAGTTGCATATTCATAATATGTGAATGATGATACAACTACAACTATGAGAATTAAAATGGAAAATAGTTTTTTCAGTTTATTGTTCATTTTTGTCTACCCCTCCGTTGCTAGTTAATATGAAATGATGTGGACGCACCTTATACTAGACTCTCTTTTAATATTAGCGCTCCTTCAACCATCCAGTGCAAACGTATTCGATCGATTTAAAAAATGAAAGTTGATTATTTTATCAATCCATTCAGTATCTTTTTCCTTGATTTGTTATGTTATATGCATACAATACCCACCAGGATTCATCAAGATGATATGGCTGTGATGTGAAATGCATGTATCCCATTGATAATGTTATAGTATATGTTATATTTTCATAGAATGTGTAATTGCCCGGATTCAATATGGATGAGATCGGAGGACCGACAAAATTGGGGTGCTCTCTCAGAGAAAAATCTCCCGGTTCATAAAGATAGAATGTTGAAGTGTAATTATTGCTGCATACGGAATAAGTCCAGTATGGTCCGAAATTGTCGTTTTTGTCTGTTCCATTCTTGAATATTGTATTGTTTACAGATAATGATGTGTTAAGAATGGTAATGACCGGATTGTAATACGGCCAGTGAACTGAAGTTAAGGTTGTCATGCAAAATGTACTCCATACGACGATACCACGAGTCAAGTTTACACACTGGCTGTTGGATAAATTCCTATAATGGTATATTGGACAAGACAGCTGATACCCAACATTTATATTATTTCCCAAATATGAAGTGTTTTTTAGAGTGGTTATGTAAAAGGACCCGGGTAGCCCATTCCAATTGGTATAATTCCCTAGTTCGTGATTAATTCCATTTGGTATTGTTGCGTTTTCATAGTATGAAGAAGATACAAGCACAACAATTGCGATTGCTATTAATGCACCTGCCTTTTTGAATTTGTTATTCGTCTTTATCCCTCCAATGGAATGTAGAGTTGTAATGATACTGCACCTGTATAGGATGGTCCGTTATATGTGTAACCTCCGTTTCCGTTTGGTGTTGCTACCACATAATCGTTTTGAGTAAAATCGTAGGTTTGCGTTCTTGAAGATGACTCACCACATGGCTCAACACATGGATGAAACGTGTAAGAGTGGATTATAGGCACAATAGTCTCACTCGCAGAATATGTGAAGTAATCAAGTGTGAACTGATTATCGTTTTTTGTTAAGTTACTTATAGGTTGTTGTTGCAGAATCATGTTTAGAAACTGCATATATGAAGGATTGCCATTTCCATTGTTAAGTATTTTGAACATTGGTTCGAAGAGGGGATAACTCAACGGATCGCCTAATGTGATACCGCAACCTACCTCTATTTGATCGACTTGAGGTAAGCTTCCGTAGGATATCCCAGCTTGTGAAACCGGTTTGTTCCAATAGGATTGTGAATTGCTTGCGCTTGGGGCAGTTCTTGGAAATACAAACGGACCCAAAGCTACCATTGTCAAACCGATTGCCATAAGACATGGATCAGTTGAAAGCAATAGAACATTGTCAGTAAGATCATAAATTGCTTCCTCCGCGGCTATTCCCGTTGAGCTATTTGTATTATTACTAGGTGAAGAACCCTGATTTAAGGCGCATATTGGATTATAGACAGGGTGTCCATGAGAATTAGACTTCCCATATTGGGTTCCCGTATAGTTAAGATATTGATTATAGTTGAGAATCCCATATGTGTATTCATTTGAACCAACATTGTTATCCGGAGATGTAAATACTGTTGTCAGACCGAACGGGATATATGTGTTATATTTACAATCATAACTACTTGGACCTTCGCTTGCCGTTATTACGAGATCTCCAATGTAAACTCCACTTGAAGAGTATATGGAGGTATATGCAGCACTGTCTCCTATACATGATGAAAACGCGCTATTGACAAGTCTTGAATAAACATCAAATGGATGCTTATAATACGACTGAGCATAAGTGTTGTTGTTTACTAATTCTACCATGAATCCACCATATGCACCCGGTTGTGTTGTCCATGAAAAAGAAACAACGCCGTTACCGTTTAGATTTTGATTACAATATATTGGGAAACCTACACTTCCACTTGATGTAAGTGTGTATATGAGCATTCCTCTGAAAGGCGATCCACTGTTTCCCTGTGGTGGACCGGAAATTTCATCTGGTGAAACTGTTGGATTGTTTATTGATGTGTAAGTATTTACCTGACCGCTCCCCATATTTGCGTCGAAATATGGGATTGAAAATGTTATGTTTGAAAGTGTTCCGCCCAACATTGCATTATTATAAGTGAATCCTTCATTTGAGGTATTAGTAATGTAATCCAATAAGTTCTGGGTCTTTGTATTTCCGTAGAGTTGATAACCTACCCCTATTTCTCCTAAAAGTCTTGTAAATGTCACTGATACAGTAGATGAATCCCCATTAATGGTTGCAGTTCCTGAAGATGGAGATATAACATATCCTAACATGGACCCAATGGAATAGGAATATGATCCGTCATGTTCGGAAAAAGATATGGATGATGATGATGTTGATATGGTATTTCCATTAAGATTAACAGACCATACCGTACCATTAGGCAGCCCTGATTCAAAAAATGTAACATCATTTGCAATGGGTGAATAGGTTTCTGAAATAGATTGTGATGCACCATTGACCGTGATTGAACCTGATTTCAGGGTTCTTGTATAGCCACTTACAGTTCCAATGCAATATGAATATGTTCCATTATACTCACTAAATGTGATTGTGCTTGTTGTTGATGATTGAGTATTGCCATTGAGAGTAGCTGACCATGAGACTCCGGAAGGTAATCCTGATTGCGTGATATTGATATCGGATAGATGTGGTTTCGGTAGCATTGTATATTCTACTGAAATTGGTGCTGAATCTTCTTTAACCATAATATGACCGGTACCAGACGGAGAATTGGAATATCCACTAACTGAACCTATATTGTATGAATAATAACCATAATACTCACTAAATATGATTGTGCTTGTTGTTGATGATTGAGTATTGCCATTGAGGGTAGCTGACCATGAAGTCCCAGACGTTAATCCCGATTCGTCGAAAGTTACATTATAAGGGTATGCTGAGAATGCTATACCTATCGATCTTGAACTATCGAAGACTATAACATTGCCGCTGGACGGATTACTTGGATATCCGCTTGGTGAACCTATACTATAGGAATAAGTTCCTACTTTCTTACTGAATGTTATGGTATTTGTAGCTGATGTTAGAGTGCTTCCACCCATAGATACATACCAAGGGGTTCCTGAAGGTAAACCTGATTCTACGAATGAAACATCGTATGTAGATCCGGAATTAATGTTAATAGGAGAAGGCGTAGGAGAAGGCAGATGAATTGGATTTCCTATTATCCTGTACGGATTATAATATATCATCGGATCAATTGTATATGACTGATTATGGTTAATGACACCTGTTTCAAATGGAAGTATAATCTGATCACCCAATGAGGTTTCACTCACTATACCTGAATGGAATATGGAATCTTCAGACTGCCAGTTTATTGATAAATTACCAAC
>JAKAYH010000015.1 GCA_021826835.1 Thermoplasmata archaeon
GACTACAATGATCAAGCATGTTGCGTAAATTTTGCCCACACAGGAAATTGCATGAAAGTGGTAAATCACTAATAAATATTAAAAACAACAAACAATCCTTTTGCCGCTATGGGTGATTGCGCAAAATTTATGCAATCTCCTGTAGCATGGGCTCTGTCGGGCATGTTTCTCCTCATTAATATGTGTGGAGTCATGCACAATAATCGTCTGACGAAATATGTTTTTGATATACTATTTAGCTGAGGAAAGCAGTCAGTATTGATTCTATGAAGAAGATAATGACTTGAGAAGCCGATTTAAATCTTCTGCTTTACCTGTTACCTGCTTTCCTGATTGCATATTCCTTATGGTTAATGTTCCGTCTTCAAGTTCCTTATGCCCAATTATTACGGTATAGTCAACACTATTTGATGCTGCTTTTTTGAGCTGATTAGAGAGAGATGTCTCAGAAGTATCAACGTTAACGACATATCCTAATTCCCTGATTTTTGCAGCCAGTTCATAGCCAGCCAATATAGCATCACTTCCAACCGTGCATATTGCAATACCACTTCCTCTATCATTTGAGTTCCACAGGTTGTTTTTTTTCAATAAAAGTTCAAGAACCGCGTCACCCATACCAAATCCTACTGCCTCAATCTGTGTCCCAGAAAGAAGTTGACTGAGATTGTCATACCTGCCTCCTCCAAATATAGATCTGAATTCTCCAGCTCTATCAAAGCCTTCGAAAACAATGCCCGTATAATATCCGAGTCCCCTTACAACAGATGCATCATAAACGAGTTCAGCGTCCGTAGTAGTTCCTACTATTTTCCCTGTATATATAAGTCTTGAAATTATTTCTTCATTATCTTTTTTGAATTTTTCAGGGAGCTTTGAATCAAGCTGATCTAACCTTATTTCTTTACCTAGTAGCTGAAGAAGAAAGTCTGCTTTCTCCTTGTCATTGCACAATTCAAATAATTGGCTTTTAAATTCGTCAGGACTTATTTTTCTATAATGATCTACTAGTGAATATCCTCTCCCGATATCTGAAATTCCAATACTTCTTAGAATTTTCTCCATTAACATCCTATTGTTTACTCTGACCTTGTACTTACCAGATAGACCAAGTCTATCTAACGTGCTACAGGCTAGGCCTATAATCTCTGCATCAGCATACAAAGAACTATCTCCAAATATATCAGCGTTAAATTGAGTGTGTTCTCTTGATCTACCGGATTGGGGCTCCTCATATCTCCATAATTTGGGTAAGCAGAACCATTTTACAGGTTTTCTGAGATCTTTTCTAGAAGTGAGCATCCTCACAACAGAAGGCGTAGCTTCGGGAACCATTGTCAACTCTCTTCCTCCCTTATCGGTAAATGAAAATGTCTGCGTTAAGAGTTCTTCGCCGGACTTTACCCGGTAAAGATCCAGATATTCGAGAGAAGGAATTTCAATCTGTGAAAAATAGAACTTCCGTGCGGTTTCTCTCATCACATCGAACATCTTTTGCCTTGGGATCATGTCTTCAGGATAGGAATCTCTAAAGCCTCTCACTTTTTCAATCATCCTTAACGGAAGGTATATGCTAACATATAATTATAAACTGTTTTATACTATTTGATAATTAATGTTAAATTGATGACAGATTTAAGTGAGAAACTAAGGGATTCAGGATTAAAAATAACACCGCAAAGAATGCAGGTAATGAGATATGTTGTAGCAAACCCTGGTATGCACTTTACTGCAGAGGATATCCATCAGGAGTTAAAGAAAACAGAGCCAACTATTCCAATTTCTACCATATATAACATAACAAGGGCACTTTCAGATGCAGGACTGCTAAAGGCTTTTGAAATAAACGGGAGAATGGTTTTTGAGAGCAATATGGAGACGCATGCGAATTTCTATTGCACAAGTTGCAATGAAATCACAGATATACCCATATCAAAGGAAGCTATGTCAAACATAGTTCCTCCGGACTATATAGTAACGGATATCTCTCTAATCATTAAGGGAATTTGCAGATCCTGCAGTGTTAAAGAAGTAGTCGCTGAAGCATAAGGAGTGAATTCCTGTTTTCTTTTACATCGTGTACTCGCAATATATCTACGGAGTTCATAGCTAAATGGAGTGAAGTGGCTATAGTTTCAGGTAATCTCTCCTCTACCTTTGAACCAGTCAATTTACCTATGAAGCTTTTTCTTGAAGTTCCGAAGAGTACTTCCGGGCCAATGCTAAATGATAATGCATTCGAAAGTATTTTCATATTTCCTTCAACTGTCTTTGCAAATCCAATCCCGGGGTCGATTATTATTTTGTTCGGTTCTATTCCAGATTCCAACAATGAACCAATTCTATCATAGAAGAACATATTAATTTCAGCAATAAGGTCATCGTAATTTGTAAGATTATTCATCGTTTCCGGAGTACCACGCATATGCATAACAACACACTTCTTTTTACTCGATTGCGCAATTTCTATCATCTGCTTTGAAGAAAATCCTGATATATCGTTAATGTAGTCAATTTTATGGGAGAACATTTCGGCAGTCGAGGGATTTCGTGTGTCAAGTGAAATTTCAAAATCCATTTCAGGAAGGTTGTCAAAGAAAAAACTCAATCTCTTCTGTTCATCTTCTGAGGAAACTGTTTTTGCTCCTGGTCTAGTACTTTCACCTCCCACATCAATTATATCTGGAGATTCTAGGAAGAGTCTGTTCAGGTCATCAATTTTTGAGATTCTTGATCCCGGGTAGAATGAGTCTGGTGTAATATTTACTATGGCCATTAGTTTTGGGAATTTGAATTTACTGGACAATTTTTGAAAAACTTTTGAGGAAAATTCTCTGGAGAAATCATGAAATTTTGTCTGCATCAGTTCTCTCTCAAGGTCTTCTCTGTATAGTAATACTTCATGTTGATATGCATAGTTATTGCCAAGCTTTATTTTTCCTTGAGCTTTTTCAGGATTTTCATCTTTATTCTCATTAAAAATCTTAAATTTAGCAAAGGGGTCATCATTATCTTTCACATTTGAAATCGGATAAAGAAAGTGCTCCACCATATTGAATACTCTTTGAAAATTAAAGTTTTTACAGTTCATGAACACATAAAAAATTTGAGCTTCCAATAACGTTAATAGCTTTCTTGCAATACCTATGTCCTATCAAGTTTCAAAAGGAGTAATCATGGCAACAGATAATTCTAAGTTAAAGATTCACGTAACGCCCATAAGGAGTTACACAGATATTCATGAGCTTTCTACAGCTATAAGCAAGGGTCTGAGCCTTCAGCATAGAAGGATGGTAGCAGAAGAATCCATGGAAGCTGCGGAGCACCTAATTAATTTCTTTGGATACAATGACAGGGTCATTGACAATATGCTTGAGCCTGAGGATCGGGACGCATTCTACACCATGGAGGATATCGGTGTTCTGCAAACTGAGAGAGAAGAAACCACTCTATTTGATGGCAGGGAGTGGAGGATTCACTACTGGATTCTTAATGTTAAAAAAATAATAGAGCTTTCAAACATGAAAATAGATGAAAGAGAACTCATTGCAGATGCTGAATTTTCAATATACCAGGAGATCCCGGACGAATACTGGAAACCTAATTAGGAATACAGATGCATATAGCAATTTTAGACCATGAGAAGTGCCATCCTAAAAAGTGCCATCGAGAATGTCAATATTATTGCCCACCAGTGAGGAGTGGGATAAAAACCATAGATTTTCCTGGACCTGATACACAACCGATTATTACTGAATCCCTATGTATAGGATGTGGAATATGTCCTAAAAGATGTCCATTTGGTGCAATAAAGATCATAGGCATTCCCGATGAATTGAATCGGGATATAATTCATCAGTACGGTCTAAATTCATTCCGTCTTTATTCCATGCCGGTACCTGAAAAAAACGCTGTAACTGCAATTCTGGGTTCAAACGGAATGGGAAAAACTACAACTATGAATATTTTATCCGGGGTAGTTGTTCCCAATTTCGGTGATTATGAGGCGAAACCTGACAAGGACAAGGTCATAGAAAGGTATTCAAAATCAATTCTTGGGCAATATTTCAGGGACATATATGATGGGAAAAGGAAAACTGTTCTCAAAAGCCAGTTCGTGGACCAGATACCTAGAATAGCAAAAGGAACCATTAGGGAAATCCTTGAAAAGGCAAATATCTCCGGTAAAATGGACGAAGTTGTTCAGGATCTCAACCTGAAGAATTCACTTTCTAAAGATGTCAAATCTGCCTCAGGCGGCGAACTGCAGAAGCTGGCCATTGGCACAGCATTTCTCAAAGATGCAGATATTCTTCTCATTGATGAAATGACATCATACCTTGACATTTCTGAACGTTTGAACATTGCAATAAAGATTCAGGAAATGGCAAAGAAGAAAACCGTATTCGTTGTGGAACACGATCTGGCAATACTAGATTGGATTGCGGACTCAGTTCATCTGGTTTATGGTCAATCCGGAGCATATGGAGTTACGGTTAAACAAAAATCTTCCAGCAAGGCGATAAATGAGTTTTTGTCAGGATATCTTCAGGAGGAAAATGTAAGAATACGACCTTATAGTATAGATTTTGATGAAAAAGGGTTTGTCAGAACTCAGGTTTCGCCGGAACTGGTTAGATGGAACAATTTCACCATGAATTTAGGTGATTTCACACTTGAAGCAAAGGAAGGAAATATAGAGACAAGTTCAGTCATTGGTGTACTCGGGGCAAATGCTCTTGGAAAAACAACATTTGTAAAAGTTCTTGCCGGCGTAACCGAAACAAAGGACGCCATTGTTGAGCCAAAGGTAAGAATAGCCTATAAGCCACAATACATTAGCACGGAATATGAAGGAAGTGTATCTGAACTTATATACGCCACAGTAAAGGAAAGGTTTGATGACTCATTTCTTAAGGTAGAACTATTTAAACCTCTGGAAATAGACTCACTAATGGAACAGAACGTTTCTTCACTTTCAGGTGGAGAGCTTCAAAGGTTGTCCATTGCCATAACTCTTGCAACCGACGCCGATCTATATCTAATGGATGAACCTTCTGCAAATCTCGACAGCACATATAGAATGATCTGCGCTAAGGTTATTCGCAAGATCATGGAAGCAAACAGGAAAAGTGCTCTCGTTGTTGATCATGACGTGTATTTCATAGACCTCATTTCAGACTCATTAATGGTGTTTGGAGGAGAACCCGGGAGAAAAGGGTATACCATGGGTCCAATGAAGATGGAGGATGGAATGAACACTTTCCTTAAGATGGCAAACATAACATTCAGGAGAGACCATAACACCAAAAGGCCTCGTATAAATAAATTGAACAGCAGTCTCGACAGAGAGCAAAAATATACAGGTAATTATTACTACAAAGGTCATTGAAATGGATCTTATTCACAGGGAAGGTCTGGCCAGGGTTGCAAAATTTTCCACGCCGCACGGAATCATATCGACGCCCACAATAATGCCTGTAATAAATCCAAACATTCGCACTATTTCCATTGAAGACATGAAAAAGATGGGAATGGAAGCAATTATAACAAATAGTTACATCATACGAAGAAACGATGACCTGAGGAATCATGCACTTGAAAAGGGTCTTCATGATTTAATGGGTTTTGATGGTCCAATAATGACCGATTCTGGTACATTCCAAAGTTATGTTTATGGAGATATTGAATATGGAAACATCGAAATTGTAGATTTTCAGGAGAAAATAGGAAGCGATATATCTACTATTCTCGATATATTTTCGGTACCAGAAGATTCTCATGACAAGGCAGAGAAAGCTGTAGATGAAACATACAGACGAATGACTGAGCTCTCCGGCGAAAGGCAGACCATTCTTGCTGGGCCCATACAGGGATCAATTTACAACGATCTCAGGGAAAAAAGTGCAAAACTTATGTCAGGAACTAAGGCAGGTTACCTGCCCATAGGGGGAGTAGTTCCACTGCTAGAACAATACAGATATGGAAAACTGTGTGAAATCATAATAAATTCAAAGCTCAATGCATCATTTGATAAGCCAATACATCTCTTTGGAGGTGGTCACCCTATGTTCATGGGTATGGCGGTTTTGCTTGGAGTAGATATATTTGATTCAGCTTCGTATGTGAAATATGCAAGGGATGGAAGATTGCTTTTTCAGGAAGGAACCAGAGATCTGAAAGAGTTAATGGAATTCCCTATGTGGAGTCCCATTTATGGTAAATATACGTCTAAAGAATTGAGGGAATCACCTGTGGAAGAAAGGACTAAAGTGCTCGCTCATCACAATTTATTCACGATTTTCATGGAATTGAAGGAGATTAGAGAAAGAATCTATGAACAAACGCTATGGCAGTATGTTGAGGAAAAGTCAAGAGCACACCCAGCTTTATACGCGGCATTTAAGAACATACTAAAGTATAAAGGTAAAATTGAACCCTTCTTTGAACTTTATAGAAAGCCACCATTATATTACTTTGATGAAAGTTCTGAATGTAATCCATATTTTGAGCGATTAAAAAAATTCATATCAGGAAATCCCAGATTCGAGGGACAAGGCAATCACGTTCCAGAAGGCGCATGGCAACCCTCCAGATTATCAGGAAAATTCATTAAAGAACAATATGAAAAATCCAGTTCACCTTATTTTATAAGGTGGATGGGAATTGATGTTCCGGTTGAACTGGAGGAAGCTTATCCTATTGAGCAGATAATTGATACCGCTCATTATATGGAATATCCCTCCGATGAGGTTCCAGAAATCTCTCCTTCAAAAAAAGAAAAGATAAGAGATTTTGATCTTGAAAAGATTAGAACCCTTTGTGATTTCCAGTTTGGGCGTGGAACAGGCAGGGAAGTTTTTCCTGACGGAAGCGAAATTACAAAGTCAAGAGCAACAGGACGGATTAGAACTGTAAGCATGAATGGAAAGTTTCTTGCAACTATGAGAGCCCACGACGGTTTTCTTGGTTTGAATATAGAAGGTGGAAAGAGACTACTTAATGCAAGAAAGTATCCGTCAAACAGGGTGGTTGTGAATGAAGACAGTGCAGAGTACAATGCCAAGGGATACAATGTTTTTCGAAAATTCGTTATTGATTTTGATCCTGACATTATACCGTTAAATGATGTTCTCGTTGTAGATTCAGAGGACACACTGCTAGCTGTAGGAAGGGCGATGCTTTCGGGCATTGAAATGGCAACCTACAGCGGTGGCATGGTTGTTAGCGTTAACCATCATACCAAGGAAAGATAAGGCATAATCCAACTAAATAATCGTATTGGTAGATTTAGATTTGAAATATGTATCAAGGACTGAAATAAACATGGCCGATATCATTATTGATCCTCCTACTATTGTATAAATTCCTATCTTGTCATTTACCAAAATATAGGAAAAAATGGCAGCGAATATTGGTTCTGTAACGAGAACAACGCCTGCCTTCTCTGGTTTCACATAAATAAGGGCTCTGTTGATTAAGAAATAGCCCATGATTCCCGCAAAAATCGCTGTGAAAATCAGTGTGAATATTACAAGTGGGGATTCAAGATCATAATATATTGTGAATGTTGGTATTGTTATTAATGAAAAAACAGATACAGTAAGCATCTGGTAAAAAGTGAATTTCATAGAATCTATATGAGAGGAGTGCTTGGAAACATAAGCGATCTGGATAGCATATCCTACTGCGCAAATGACTGTTAAGATATTTCCATATTCTACTGACGATGAACCAGATACACCGTCTGAAAGTATTATTAATCCCAACATGGCTATTATGACTGCTATCCAATCAGTTTTGGAAACCTTACTCTTAAGATAAACGTATGATAATAAAGGTACTATTACAACATATAAACCAGTGATTATCCCTGAATCCGCAGGCGTTGTAAACTTTAATCCAACCGTTTGAAAGTAATATCCTATGAAAAGGAGAAAACCAGCAATGATTCCTTCTATTTCACCTCCCTTTGTCTTAAGTTTCTTTATTCCAACAATGGGAAGCAAAATTATTGCAGATATTAGAAACCTTATAAATAAAAATATTACCGGTGAAATCAGCTGAAGTGAAAGGTTTATGAGAGGAAATGTGAGTCCCCAAGAAATTGTCGCCAGCAAAAGCAGGAGGACATAAAATAAGCCTTTAGATTCCATATTCTCACCAGTTTTCTCTCAAGAAATTCACACCCTTTTATGTATAATTTAAACAATAGTGATTTGTTAGTAATATATCTAAATTTTAGATCCGGGAAAAACGCATTCTATTTGACAAATGAACTAACATTGAGAACGATTCCATGGAGGAATCCTTTCTTATTTTAGTAAGTGAGTAACACTAAACTGTATTATTCAAAGGACACTTTTCCACATAATGTTAGGTGACTGAATTTTTATTCCTTGGGAACAATATATGCGAAGCAATTGTTGGATTTCTCAATAAAAGTGACGCTACAACTCTCGATGGGAAGTCTATGTCACCAACCCTGTTAATTACCCTCATGTTTTCTTCTTTTGATATTACTTCATAGAGCTTATTGAAAGAGTAATCAGTTATTTTTGAGAATAGTTTTTGTATAATAAGGTCGACCTTTAATTCTCTCCCTATTTCAGATTTCCACATTTTTTCATATTGAGAGAGGAAACTCTCTGAAAGGTTATCGTTTTCAAGTGCAATCTCGAGGGTTCTGGCAGCCTTCGAACCGGATAGAATTCCAGTGTAAATACCTCCACCGCTCAAAGGTTTTACTATTCCCGCAGCATCTCCAACTAAAATTGTTCTATTACCATATGTTTTCTTTAATGTGCTTATGGGTATTGGCCCTCCTGTTATGGAAAGTATTTTGTTATTTCTAAATCTTCTGTTCAATTCTTGAAAGTAGCTTTTGCTGGTACCGCCTATGGAGGCAGTGCCTATTCGTGAGGTATCTCCTACAGGTGTTGCCCATCCAAAATATCCCTTCGTGATTTTGCTTCCTAAATACACATTGACGTTATCCTGGTCTTCCATAGCATCGGCCGATTCAACCTGATATGCAGAAGCGACTCTGCCTATTCGCTTTCCAAAAAGATCTTTCCTCACAATGCTATTTGCACCGTCTGCGCCGATAATGGCTCTGGCAGATATTTCTTCAACATTTCCATCGTGTCTTAGGGTTACATTAACGCCATCAGAATTTCTGGTAATCTTAAGAGCTTTAGCGTTAACCAAAAGGTTGACACCCGCACCTGTCGCAAGACCAGAAACATCTTTGTCAAATTCGTCTCTCTCAAGCACTATAGTTTCTTCCGCTTTAGAGATGCTTATCATACCTTCATTTGGAAAATATACATGAGCTCCATGAACCCTGTTGATTATTGATTTTGTATTAACGAACGATAATACTCTCTTCGATACCAATCCGGTACATTCAACAGGTTTTCCCACTTCCCTATGCTCCTCTAACTGCGTTACAATGAAACCTTTCTTAGCCAGCATATAGGAAGCATATGAACCAGCAGGACCTGCACCTACGACTATGACATCCTGCATAATAACTAATTGAGGTCTTCCTAATTTACTTTATGAGACCTTACCAGTTATGAATTTAACATATATGAGGGGATTTCGTAATTCACAAAATAAGCTATTAATGATAAGGAGATCGCTTTATTTCTCTAAAAAAGTCCTAGGATTCATAACCTGACAAAATGGTGAAAAATAGATTTGTTTCTGGGTTTGCGGGAGTCTGTTAAGACTTGGGCATGTTATTGGACATTTGTGAAGAAGCATATTCTATTCAAATAAATTTGAAACTTATAAAATGAATATGCATAATACAGCATTTTATATCGTATCACTCTTATAAAGGTAAAAAGGATTTCGCATTTGAATGAATGAGTTAATGCCACTTACTTGTGTCTTCATATATTTCACATCTTGATTATTTCCGGTCAAAAGGCCCTCTAACATTTAAATGGATACAGTTCAGGCAGCATTGAAGAAAGTTTAAGATGTGTCTGTTTTGATTAAAGGGACACTTAAATTGATACTATTGACAAATTCGCTTATACTACCTCATGAATGGTCAAATAATTCTCTCCAGTTATCATACCTGGCGAAGGTCGTCTGGCATGGGCTTTCTTAAAATCATCGCTTTCTGTCCACGCCTTAAAATCTTCCATAGTTTCCCAATATGTCAGAACTATGTACGAATCTCCTTTAATCGGTCTCAATATCTCGTTTTTTACGAATCCCTTTCTGTGCTTCAAATTCTCATTGGTATTCGAGAATCTTCCTTCGAAATCAACTGCCATTGAAGGGTCAACCGGAATATGATTTTGAACCACTATCATTAGTTATTCATGCAATTCTGTATTATTTACTTTTGGAAGAAACTTTCCAGAGTATTCTGTTGAGGATGAATTTCATCTTTCTTTTTTACCTTTGGAATCTTACCGACTAATGTCAATGCCATGTCGAAGCTTTCCAGAACCCTGTTTACCGTCTCTTCAACTCTTTTGGCATAATACCCCCAGTCCGGCTCATATGAAAATTCTTGGCCGTCAATGAAAGGTTCCACTTCCTGTGGAGACTTAGAACTGTCTGTCACAATCCATGAAACCTTCATTCCAGGAATAAAGCGTTCTCCCTGCTCCTGAAGTTTTTTTGAAATTCTCACATTTGCAAGTGAGTCAGCATCCTTGTATTTGTCATAATCCTTCACGGATCTTGAAATCACTAACTTCTTTATATCGAGGCTTCTATCCCCTTCTAACAATCTTTTGACAATCTTTTCGCTAAACTCCCTTGCCCCCTCCTTATCTCTTTTCATTATGTAGTTGAAAACTGTTTCCAGAACTTCGCTCTGCAAATCAAATGAATCGGTTCTTCTTACTTCATACCCTCTTACTAGCATTTTCCCCTTATCTGACTCAGGATAAGTGATCATACCAACATATCTCTTTTTGGCGCCATGGGAAAAGAAAGGATCCATAACTTTTTCGAATTCGATGGAAACGGATAGTTCTGCAGAGATCTTTGAACTCAGGTCCTTTCCTATAATCACAGCTTCCTCATCGCTATTTGCACCGGATTCTATGAATACACTATCCGTATCTCCATAAATAACCCTGAATCCGTCATGCTTAAGGGTTTCTATTAAACTCATAATGGTTTTCCTTGCATATGCGGTTATGGAACCTCCAATCTCCAGATTTGTAAAACGGTAAAATGAAGAGGCAAGAACCCCATAGAATGTATTCATCAATATTTTTAAGGCATTTTGAACTCCATCGTAGTAGTCATATTCTGATCCGGAGGATTTCTTAAGAAGCGCCTTTATTTTATCTCTTTCATTCATTAGCTCTCTGAGAATCCTCGGAACGAGCCCCTCCTTTTGTTTAATATCCAGGAACCTAACTCCAGTTGGAGATATGGTGGTCCCATTTGGATCCAGTGTAGTGAAACATATATTGTACTTAATAATCATCGACGGATACATGCTCTTGAAATCCAGCACAATTACCCTTGAGTATAATCCTGCACCTATGGACTCAACATGGCCGCCTTCTATGGGTTTTTCCTTAAGTGCCTGAGAGGCAGTCATTGGTACCCCAATATTCTCTCTGTCTGCCTTCCTTATAAGGATTGAATCGACGTAATTGCTAGTTCCACCGTTGGTAGTATCCTCCAGTGGGAGTTTTGTAACCGTAGCCATAAACATATTTCTATCTAATACTCTCATTTTATCCATTATCTGGAAGGTCAGGTACGAATCTTTTATGCAATAAGCTATGACCTCCTGTCTTCTGTTTTTCCATTCCTCTTCTATTTTCAACCGATCAATGTCATCCTTTCCCTCTCCAAGTAGTTCCTGAGAGACATAATTGAGAGTTTCGTGTTTCGGTTTCAAAATTCTTTTAACGTTCCACCATACATCACTGACAATCCTTCCTTTCAGTCGCCAGTACTGGTTCTGAATTCTTCTCGGTTCGGTACCATCCCTTCCTATACTGAATTTGATTCCATACTTCTTCATTCGGTATTCTATAACCGGGAGATCATAACCATCAACATTGTACCCAATAAGGACATCAGGATCCTGAGATTGTACCAGCTTTACAAAGTTTGTCAAAAGTTCATCTTCTTCTCCGTCTACAGCTCCCTTAGTAACCTTATCTCCCTGTGCAATTGTATATCCAATAACAAGAATTTTTCCATATTGTTCCGATGATGTTTCAGGAAATGCATTTTCTATATCGAAGCTTAGAACCTTCAGGGATGGATTGAAGTCAGATGTAGTTGCTATATTTTCCACTCTCATAACTACATCTGTGGAATATCTATTCATTGGATTATATTCCTCTCCATTTATTTCCACACAAGCTCCAAGATCAAGATCATATATGAATCGGTGGTGAAAGGGAATGTCTGCGGCCATTACCGTTGAAACGAATAATCCTCTTATTTCCGGGACTTTCCAAGGATGCTTAATATATATGCGACAGGCATCTTTCATTTCTCCATTTACCCAGAGAGATTTTCTCTCCATCCTTATGAACTCCGGATTTTTACTGATCCCATCCAGTTCCCTTTGTTGCGGCATTATGACATCGAAATAAGGAAGGAAACCAAAATAAAGAGCTGTAACTGACCGGCCATCCTCTGTCCTTCCAAAAAGCTCAACAATTAATGGATCCTCGCGGAAAGAGTATGAAGCCGATACAAGCCTCATCCTTATATTCATACATCACAATTCGTTAGTATTACTTAACATCTATGAGCATGAAAATCATATATTAATTCATGGTAATTCACGCAAGGTTCCCTTGAAATTTCAGCTATAAAATATTTTGAGCAATAACCCTAATATTTCTGCAAAACAATTAATAATGTATTAATTATTATATTAAAATCCAGAAATGGTGCACAAGCATGAATATTTTAAGTGATCTTGTTAATAAACATAATTTCTATCGCGAATCTACCATAAACCTGCAGGCTTCAGAAAATGTATTGAGTCGACCAGCGAGGGAGGCTCTGGGCGCCGATCTAGCATCCAGATATTCACATATTATGGATTCTGGAATTAACGGTTATGGAGGTTGTAAGTATTCCGAAGAAATTCTAATAGAAACAGAAAATTTGATGAAAAAACTTTATGGCTCAAAATATGCAGAGGTAAAAACCATAGGAGGTCATGTGGCGGCTGAGGTAGCCATTCTTTCAACAATGAATAAGAAAGAAAATATGCTTGCCATAGGGGAAAATTGTGGCGGTTATACCGGCTACTTTGGAAATTATATACCTTCCATGTTCTCCATAAATTCATATGAAATTCCATATGATTCGGAGAATCAGGAGATTAAATACGAAGAACTGGAGAAGGTAACTAAACAGGTTAATCCTTCCGTAATACTGCTAGGGCAATCTTTTTTTGTTAAACCATACGATATGAAACGGATTAGGGAAATTGGCGATGAATGCAATGCACGAATAATCTATGATGGATCACATGTAATGGGTCTAATAGCAGGAAAACAGTTTCAACCAGATGCACTTAAGTATTCTGATATCCTACTAGGTTCTACGCACAAAACGTTTTTTGGACCTCAGGGGGGTATCGCATTGACAAACGATGAGGAACTTTGGGACCGTATGTCTTTCAACACAGTTTGGAAAACAATGGATAATTACCATTTGAATAGAATAGCATCACTTGGTGTGGCAGCTGAGGAGATGCTGCAATTCGGTGAAGAATATGCGTCCCAAGTATGCAAAAATTCCAAGCAATTGGGAAAAGCACTGAATGAATATGAAATTGAAGTGAAATATTCTCCATGGTATTCATACTCTCATCAAGTGCACATTTCTCCTGAAAATGAAAGCAGATTTGGGAATTTTCTTAAAATTAGCCAAAAACTTGAAGAGAACGGAATCATAACGGATAGGGAGGGCCGTATTGGCACCGCAGAGATAACAAGGATGGGTTACAATGATATGGATAATATCGCCTCCTTAATCAAAGATGCCCTATCAGGAAAAAACGTAAAGAACAACACAATAGAATTGAGAAAAAGTTTGAAAATAAAATATTGCAGGTGATGTAAATGAAAACAGTGAATGATATAATGACGCAAAATCCAATAAGCGTGGAAGAAGGTATGACCATAATGAATGTTATTTCTAAGCTGAAAGATAACAGAATAAGTCAGGTTCCAGTTGTTTCAGGGAAGAAGTATGTCGGTATGCTTGGTTATCGTGAGATATTAAGGAGAAAGAGTATTAGCATAAATGCAAGAGTGGGAAATATGTCGGTGGCATCATCAACATTATCGCCCTCAGATTCCATAGAATCCGCATTGAGAAAATTAAAGCAGAGTGGTGATAACGCCATACCTGTTGTGGACAAAGGCCATCTGGTTGGGATAGTTTCAAGAGCTGATATCCTCAGAAATATAGAGGAATTCAGTGGAATGGAGAACATGAAAATCATGGATATAATAATTGAAGACCCCTTTCTGGTAAAAGAATCCGACGATGCAGAAAGGGCCCTTGAAATCATGAGATCACAGGACTCAAGTGAGATACCTGTTGTTGACGATTTGGGAAAAATTACCGGAATCATAAGATTCAATGAAATCTCTGATATAGACTATCGTGGCGAATATGCCAAACTCAGATTCGGGGAATTCTCATCCGGTGATATGGAAAAAGGGATAATTTGCGGGTCTATAAAAGAAAATCCTGTCTATGCACTTGACTCGGAAAGTATACTAGATGCAAAAGACACTCTTCTCGAATCAAAACTTCACAGTTTACCGGTCTGCACAAAAGATCTCAGGGTCATAGGAGTAATAACTATTGATGATATACTCAACACTATTCCTGCAGATAGATCCGACGATGGAATAATGCTTAACATTTCCGGTCTAGGAACAGGAGATTCAGATTTATATGATATTATATACTTCTTAACAGACAAATTCACTCAAAGAGTTACTAAAGTGGCCGGCTTAAATAGCGGAACTTTAAATATTCATATAATGAAGCACCACTCTCAGGGGAGAACTAAATATTCAATAAGGACAAGATTTGCAGCAAAGAAAACGAATATGACCATCAGCGATTACGACTGGAATTTTGGAAAATGTCTTTCAAGGATCTTTGAGACCTATGAAAAGAGATTAAAAAAGGACATGAATAAGGATTGAATGCTCAATATTATGCTGTGACATATTTAACAAACACAACATGAAGTTTAGTAGAACGTGGATTAGAGCAGTAAAACTCCAACAGTTCATATTTAATATTGAACAATACTCTCAAATATTAATAATGTCATATTTTGTGCATATTTTCAGCGTTTTAACATAGTAACGTTAGCATTATAATTAATTAGATTAATGCAGCATATTAGATTGAACGCATTTTTACCAGTCACGTCTTTTTCATGAAGAGAAGGGATAAATATATCACCTCCCCAACCTGAGTATTGCTGGTGACACACAAAATAGCTAATAGAACTGAGACGTCTATAATCATCCTTTACCAGTAGAAGGGCAGTTCTATTAGTTAATGTCTCTATGGATAAATGAGGTCCCACGATCTCAATACCCTGTTCAGAGTATACTAAATTGCAACATTGATTTAACCATCATAAGAGTTAATCATTTCAATTATGGGTTTCTTGTTAAAATATGTTCTAGGTTGCCACACCGAAAGCATTATATTCTCTGGCTTAAGGTGTTTTACAATAGTGGTTTGATAGCTTAAGAAATCTACATAATCCTTACTCCAGCTAAGGGTATAAAGCACATTACCAAAACTCCACCGGGAATTCAGTAGCCTCTCACGAAACAGAGAAAGAGACTTCAGATGGTTCAAGAGGTCCCCTTTCTGTCCCTCCTCCACAAGAAATCCTGACTGGAATAGCGAAATATTACCGATTACAGGGTTAGAAACACTGTATTCTATTTTGAAAAAACCAGAACTGGATATATACTCATAATTTCTATATACAACGTCTCGTTTAACACCAATTCTAAGTGCAAGATCGTTTAATGGTAGAAGCGGATACTTTACCATACCCGTCATAATCTTTCTCGTGGTACTCCTAATTTTGAAGTCTCTTTTAGTGAGTGGATCATTTAACTCATTGTTTCTAGGTTTGAAGAGATAGTTCTTAACCCTGTAGAATTCACTTATGGACGGAGAAACAGAAACAATATCTCTGACTAGATC
>JAKAYH010000368.1 GCA_021826835.1 Thermoplasmata archaeon
AAATACATTCTTGATTCTGTAAAATCCGTTCTGAATCATGATGCCAACAGAAATGATTATGAAATTATCGTTGTCAAGAATTTTATAGACGAGGAAATAGATGCATTTCTTGAAAAAGAGGGTGTTATTTCCATATACACAGAAGAACAACCATTCGGTGTGAAACTTGCAATTGGGATAGACAAAAGCAAAGGCGAGGTAATTTCTTTTCTGGATGATGATGACGAATTTTCTGCTAACAAGGTCTCTAGGTTGATTGAAGTATTCAGGGATCAAAGGATTGTATATCACCATTCATCGATTGTGGCAATGGACGAATCAGGGAATGCCCACAGAAGCGGTCTGTCAAAGAATATTCCAAACACTATTGTTAAAGAGAAGTTTGAACCGCATGATTTGAAGCTTGTTATGAAATATAAGCTGGATTGGTATATGAGTGCAATTACCTGTCGCGCATCTTTATTGAAAAAACATTCATCGTTTATAAGGAAAGCTAGTGCTTCCCTCGATAAGTTAATCTTTTTGCTTTCCACCGATTCTGGCGGTTCGCTTTATTTTGACTCACAGCTTCTTACGAGATATAGAATTCATGAAAGCCTAACAAATAAAATTACCGGCAGAGAAGATTTCCTTAAAGCAAGAAGGGATTTCTATAAGAGAAGCCTAAATAATTTAATAGATGCGTCCAGTTATTTTAAAAAAAATGTTACCGTGGATCTGATAAATTGGGAAATTATGCATGCCAGACTTTTAGTGTATTTTTTCAGTGATGATGTTAAAGATTTAATCTCCGCAGCATCTATTATTAAGATTATCCTGCTATCATTTATGAAGCGTTTAAATGTTATTGCTTACTGGTCTTTTTTAGATTTAATCAGGAAGATATCGCCGGAAATTTTGAGATCTTCCTTCTATAAAAGATCCAATAGAAAAATGAACGTTTCCATACCCAGATGAACTAATCCATACCGAGTGCTTTTTTGTAAACATTGAGTGTGTTTTCTCCCATTTGTTTTATTGAATATCTTTGTGTGTATTTAATCAGGTCTGTTGAACTTTTTTTATTTCTAAGAGAAGCATCAATGGCATTGATGACCTCTTCGGGTTCAAGAGAAGTATAGCTTGCCATATCCCCAAGGGTCTCATGAAACAATGGCAAACTATTTACAAGCACGTTGGTACCACAGGCCATAGCCTCAACGGTTGGCGATGCGAATCCTTCAGCCTCAGATAGATGTACAAGGAGATCAGATGTCGAATAATAGCGCCTGAGGAGAACATTATTAACCGGACCAAGCATTTTGACATTTTTTTGATCTTTGATTTGATTTGTCAGTAATTCTTTTTGCTTTGACCAGGAGTTTTCTGGTCCTATATGTACTACCTGTAAATCGTCTCTCCCTTTGACGGCTCTAAAGAGTATATCGTACCTTTTCCTTGGGTTAAGATCACCCACAGCCAGTATAAGTCTCTTTCCATTTTCTTTTAACTTATCGTCAATTTCCCTAAAGAATATTTCATGATCGACAGATTGTGGAACTACGAATACATTGTCGCTTATAACTTTCAATCTTTCTACCACTTCCTTCTTCGCAATTTCTGTAAAAACAATAAGGTTCCTTACAGTCCTTATCGAAGAAAACATCCTCCTGTAGCCCTGCCTGCGATAGATGTTGTTTGCAAAGGCTTTTTGCATCAATAAAGGCACTATATCGTGCAAAGTTACAATGTCCGTTTTACTGTTAATTACACCAGGTGTGAGCGAGTGAACTATATTTCCTGTTGGCTTTAGAATTTTAGAGCCTAAAATTTGACTAAGAGATCCAAAGAGAGGTTTGCCAAACGCACTAATCTCTATTTTATTCACCGGTAATTTTTCCTGAATTACATCGGGAATAACAGATAATCCCTTAAATAGACGATCTGCATAATTTCCGTAACCAGTCATTATTCTTGATCTTGGGTAAATCAAAGAAACCTTTAACATCAATGCACCTTTTTTTATCATCGGTCTAAACTGAATTTGCCTTTTATATCTTGACCCTGGGTTACCTTATGCAATTTACAGTAAAATATATCTTGTTTCAATAATCAATTTAGAAAACTTTCTGCATAAATGTAATTTTTCTTTATCATGCAAATAAATTTTAATTAAATATGTTTATCCTTACGATAATGAAAATAGGATTTTTTGGCGTTTTCCGTCTGAACACTAAAGGTACACCCGGTTTTGAAAAATGGGTTATTTCAATATCTAATCTATTAGCTGAACTCGGTCACGAAGTATTCGTGGTAGGCTTAACATCCGTTCCTAATAGATATTTTTATGAATTTGATAACAAATTATCTGCAAAATTCAATTTCCATTATTTTGAAATTGAATCAGAATGGGGAAGGCTCACCCCACTGCATATGAAAAAAATCCCTGAGCTGGACTTAGATTTAATCTATGTTTCAGCTGGGTATTATTCGCTGGTGAAACAGATACTCATGCTGCCAGGAAAGAAGGTCTTCGGCTTTCATATACCAACAATTGAGCACCCAAATGGTCTTAGGAGCAAGGCGCTTTTAAAAAAATTGTTACCACGATTTAATGGAATACACGTCCTTTCAAAAACCCAATTACGTTTATTGCCAAAGGGAGCAAACGTTATAGAATTGCCAAACACGGCATTCATAGACAAAAGAGACTCTGAAATTTCTAAGTTCGAAATCTTCACGGTCGTTTATTTTAGCAGGTGGGAATTGACGAAAGGCGTCAATACCCTTGCTTACGTCTGCAGTAATATACCGGATGATATAAGGATAGTAATTTTGGGTTTTGGTTCCGTGGATCTTAATCATTTAATTGTTAAGCGAAAGAATGTAGAGATTAAGGGAATGGTAGATGAGAATTCGCTTTATGATATAGTCAAAAAGTCACATGTTACTTTGTTCCCAAGCTTTTCAGAATCCTCATCTGTAACATGATGGGAGACCGTGGCACTGGGAACCCCTGTTGTATACAGGAATATACCTCAAAATTCCTTTTTAACAAGAAATAATGATTCCCTTAACCTTCAGGCCAGTACTGATGAGGAATTCGTTTCAGCTATACTGAATTTAAAAAGACTGTATGATGAAGATAAGGAATCATATTACCAAAAATGTTCCCTCCTCAAAAAAGAAGTTATGTCAGTTCATGAATATACTGAAAAATTTAATGCATTTCTTTGCAATTTGCCTTAAACTTGATAACAAAGATTGTTTCATAATTACATTATGGAAAAGTTATTTGGTTAGACTATAGCACATGGTTCTGCTATCGGTTATATCGTATTTTTTATTTAGAATTGTTATAGGTGCTTATTAAAACTATTTAAATATTGAAATAAAAAATATGGTGATATGAAACACATTCAATTGTAGCCCTAAACAGCCAATTATCTCTTTAGGAAAGAGACGCCGGTGGTGACTGTTCTAATTAAAGGAACCAGATTCGAATTTTCTTTATGAAATATTTTCCATGACTTATTTCTATCGATATCATCAGATATTATTATCCCATCCTTCCT
>JAKAYH010000369.1 GCA_021826835.1 Thermoplasmata archaeon
CGGTAAAATGCCTTCGTGTCCTCGCTAACTTTCGGCATCTGATTGGCAGAGAAATACATCTTCGCCTCATTCAAGAAAGAGATTGCTGTTTTGTATTTTCTTTGGGCGGTCTTCACGTCAGAGCCGCCAGTGGCCCACTTGAAGTCGCCGGTATCACTAATAGAGCTGGATGGAAGATCAGGGCTGATGTTGGCTACCTTATTGTAGAGCTCTGCTTTAAGGAAATCTTTGGATAGGTCCTGAAGTGTTAATGTTGAGACATTTTTGTCGCCATAGAACTTTCTGAGCAACGAAAGGAAAGTGCTCTTCCCATTGTAACCATCACCGATCAAAACGATGGCTTTCTGTATAGGATAGCCTGGTAATAACGGCCATGCCGCAATCTCCAATAATCTTAGGAACTTCTTAGCACTTGGTTTTGCAATGTCCCAAATAAATTTTAGGATTTTGTCAGGCGAAGCATTTGGGTTGTATTTCACTTGTATTTGCTTGGTTATATAAAACTCTGGTCTTGGCTCGATTATTTCACCTGTTTCTAGATCCAAAGCACCATTTAAAAGGCCTATTTTATGCTGCTTATTAAATTTGTCATCATCAATAAGGGTTCTTCCCTGTATCCGCAGCAGTATATCAGAAAGTGAATTCTTAGTCAGGGAATCGGAAAGCTGATTCGCCGCTTCTTTGAATAAAATATCTTCACCATTACGCCAGATACCGCTTTCGTCGTCATAGATGTAGAGGTCATGGCTATTAGGCATTGCAATGACATTGTGGTTGTGAAGAAAATCCTCGATGAAATCGTTTATTCTTTTGTCTCTTTTGCTCTGCTCATTTTCGTTTGAAGTTGTTGTTTTGGGAAGCAGAGAATAGAGTTTTTTGTCTACTTCTTCCAGGGCTGCCTGGTCAAACCAGCTATGTATTGCCGTTTCATCGATTTGCTTTGCAAATGTTTGCTGTATGGCTTGCAACCTCTGCCAAGCCTCTTCATCGTTCTTGTATTTTGCAATGAAGCTGATAATGTAGGTCGCATCCTTAATGTTCAGGCTTAACTTCTTCCTCAAAAATGCAATAAAACCTAAAGCTAAGAGTTGTCTATGCCCGGATACCCAATTTTCTATGACAGGCCCGATATAATTCCATTTGCTGTTTATTATTTCTAATTTTGCTACGATGGAATCTGTTTCTTCTTTTGATAGTGTCCTGATGTTATTGGGTTCTGATAGATTTGTGTAGTTCTCGGAAGGAAACTCTTTACTCAAGCTTTTTTCTCCTTTGACATCCACTTTTAAATTGCTGAACTGAATTGATTTTGTCTCTGTGTTTTTGTCAGCGAAGAAATGCACATGAAAGCCGTGAGGCGTGGAAGATACCCATGTCTCCAGCTTTAAAGTATTGATGTCTTTGTCAAGAACGGCCCTTATTAAATTCTCATCTTTGCTGTCAAAATCAATTGTGAATAAACCCTTCGATATTTTACCGTTGATTATTTGGATACCGTCATATCTTCGGTCTTGAATACCTTCTAACCATTCTTTATAATTCTGCTCGTTGGGAGCTGTAGTGAAATACTCTTTGTAACTGGATAGGGCTGGCTTCTTATCCTTCGTGGATGGGAGCCAGGCTATGCTCTTTGATTTCAAAATTTCTAAACACTCCATACTATTTTAAGAGAACGTGTAGGAGATATTTCGGTTAAAATTCAAGGTGAAAATGTGTAACGAAACTATTTATATGAGAACATTGATTATAATAATATGATGGATAGAGAATACTATAGAAATTACTACAAAAAGCATAGAGATACTATCAGAGAGCAGACTCGAGAAAGGGTTAAACAATGGCGTCAAAAACATCATGAAGAATATTTATCACAAAGGAGAAAAACTCTGGCTTACTATCTTTCACAACTTAATCCTTCAAATCCTCTTAACCCCGATGAATATCCGTCACCAAGAAAGGAATATCTTAAAACCCCCTTTAGAGAAATTGTTAAAGGAGATAGTGAACGTAAATTCATACAGAACAGTGGCTATTCACTAAAAAGACAGAAAGACAAACCACGCATTGCGTGGCATTTAGTAGTGGAAAGCAACTTACTAAAATCTAGCTCAGCAAGGAAGAATAATTTAAAAGAAAATAAAACTTTTATTGTTATTACGGATCCAACCGCATCTGATAAATTTGAAAAGTCTAAATATGCGGTTCTTAAGGATTATGAGAATTTATTAAAAGAAGAGATAAACAAGAACTTTCCTAATTTACCAAATAAGGATTCTCAAAGAGTTTATTCACGCTTATCAAAGGATTTCATCAAAATGCGTGAAAAAGCTTTTGAGTATGTTAGAATACATAGTCAGAAAAAGTATAGTCAGAAAAAGGGATGGGTATATGTTTGTCCATTCACATCCTGCAAAGCAGAATACAAACGTCTGAAAGATTTGAAGATACACTACGTAGCTGAACATCATTATGTTCATGTCGTACTTTAGAGTATATCTATTATCTTAACTTATCAATTGTCGTCTTTAAAAATTCATTCAGATAACAAATTCTCATGGAAAATGAATTAAGTTATAGCATGAAGAGACACCTCGAGCAAATAATGGGCTCTCCATTCATAGAACCAAATAAACAAACACTGATAAAATATATTGAAATGAAAGCAAAGTCAGCAAAGGGGTATTTTTATGGGATGACTTTGCTAATCAATATCCTCAAAGAAATTAATGATATTGATTTATCCAAACTCACAGAAGAACAGATGAAAGAAACTTTTGATAGATTGAATAACTTAAGATGGGAATACTCTTCTACAACTTTTACCGCTTTAAAGCAAATTTGGGTTAATTTCTTACAGTTTGTCAAAATAGAATATACTCTCAAGATTGATCCTAAAGCAGAAGCAAAGGTTTTCAATATCAAACAGAGAAGTAAGTTTATGACAATTACAAAACCTATTGGAGAATCAAATGGAAACTAACCAGCAAAAAGAGTATAGTGGCCCTTACAAACACATAGAAGAACTTATAGATTTCCTTAGAGCAAACGGCATCGATCTATCTCACCTCAGAGAGAATAGCAATGAAAACAAAAGTGTATGATATAACTGAAAGAAGGATAAGACTTGCTATACAGAAGCATGTTAAAGAACTTAACAGACTCATCTTAATGCTAAAAATTTATGAGAAGCAAAGAAAATAGTGGGAATTGGCTGAAAAGGAATTTACCGGATTCAGCGGACAAGAGTTTTGCTGAGAACTACGACAACAGAACATCTCTAGCTGAGACCTGGGACCCTGAAGATGTCATTGAGCATTTGAAGAAAGTTAAATCGATTAGATCCCGTGTTATCCTATCTCTCCAATACATTTTTGGCTCTAGAATTTCTGAAATCTGCAAAATGCGTAAGAAGGATTTGACTTTTGATATTGATGGCTCACTTGTGGCCCACATTAGAACAGAAAAGCGACATGACGGCCATGTCAAAGTTTTGGCCATGAATTCCAGAAATTCGCCGGAATTAATACC
>JAKAYH010000370.1 GCA_021826835.1 Thermoplasmata archaeon
TCGCCCCAATATATAGGCCTGCCGTATTTTGTCCACATAATCCCAGTCTATTTTTCCATAACCTGCCATTTTTATTTCAAGATCAGCCTCAACTTCCCCCGATGGTTTATCAGGCTCTGACGAATGTATTCGTGTGATTTCACCCATATACTTTCTGTCATCGATTTTCAATCCTGACTTGCTTAGAATTTGATCTACAACGTTTTTGTATACGGAGTCATAAACTGTTGGTGCTCCTGTTGTTACCCAACTTATTCTTTCAAGTCCGTAACCCGTATCTACGATTCGCATTTCCATCTTTCTGTAAAGAATGCCGTCGACCTCTATCTCACCCTTAGGATCTTCCTTAAGGTCCATAAATACCAGAGTAGCAAGTTCCAGTCCCCTCACAAATACTTCTAGGGCATTCCCTGCATTGCCTCCACCAGACCAGGGCTTTTCCTTGTATGAGATCTCCTTGCCGTTTATTCCTATGGCCTCCGTCAGGAAACCATGGCATCTTGAAACTGTCCCATCGACCCAGTATATCTCATGTTGAGGTGTATTGAAAGCATCATGGCAGAGCATTTCAAATGAAGTTAAATGCCTTCCTGAAATTCCTACCGAATCGAGGTCATTCATCCTGATTGAAGGCTGAGACATAACCAATGGATTTGCAGGAGGCTTAACCATTCCCGATGTAACATGGGGTTGAAAATCGTATATAGAAGCATTAACAAGGAGGACGTCTTCCCTCCACCTTGGTACCACAGGATATGGCTTTACAAGACCATGATCCATTTTAAAGTAGTTGAAAAATGATTCCCTCACCTGATCAATTGACATTTTCTGATTTCCCACAGGTTTCCCTATGAAACCGTACTCATCACATGGAGGATCCCCACAGGTCTTCCTGTTGCTATCCTGAGTCCAGAACCACATTCCACATTTAATGCACTTTTTTCTATGGAATGAGTGATTCTGGAAAAATGGTATTGCGAATTCTGTGGCGATATCATTCTGATTATCCATAAATTGCGTATGAGTTATGATATCATAAAGATTCTTTTTGTTATATTCGTACCAGGGAGGATAAGCGAAATAGACACAAATTTATGCATCAATATACAAGTGGCAGATTCGTTAGATGTTGACGGTTTACTGTAAATTCTGTAAAAGTATGCAAAAGTGTCCTCTATGGAAGTTTGAGATATTAATCGTTTCAAGGATTTTTATTGAACGAAATTTCTTAAGTTTTAATATTTGATCAGTCAGTACATCCTCAGGCTTTCTTGAAGAGTCAATGGAAATAGCCTTCAACATATATATGGCATAACCCCACTCGGGAAAAGTTTCCATGTTTCTAAGAAGTATTTCTGTTTGATCCTTCTGGGATATATCCTGATATATTAAATCTGGAGAATGCCCAATGAAAAATGAATATGTCTCTGGAATTCTGGCATTGGACATAACAGGGAATATATTGGTCCTCTTTTCCGAGAGACTTAACAACTTTGCAAAAGGTTCCGGTGCTACCTCTATCGCGAATATCTTTCCCTCGTCGCTTACATCAGAAAGATGAGAGGTTGTTGTTCCACTTGATGCACCAAGATAAAGAATTTCGGAATCGCTTTCAACTGGTAGTTTGCTTAATCCATCACTTATTGCGGCAGATAACTTACTCTTCTTTGAATCCCATTGATGCAGAAAGTAATTCCCTTTTTTTATTATCTTCTCCCCATAAACGCTTTCTGAATATCTGCTTTTGGTGTATAATCTGTCTTTTATCACTTCTATATTCTGATTCTTGAAAATGATCCTTTTCATTTCTTAATCTCCTGGATCAAGCTATCAGGTGAAGCTATGTCAGGCGTCACAAAAAATATTGAATTTTCACCTACTTCAATACGATAGCCTATTCTGGATTGAACCACATCGTCATTGAAATGTATATACAGATTTTCTGAGTCCATCAGTTCTTCCCAGATCCCAGGTTCTGGTTTTATTATTATTCCAAGGTAAATAGGATCTTCACTGGCAATGAATACGTGATTTTGATCTACCTCTTTAGGCTCACCATTAGGGGTTGATGATATCTTCACAACCATGTTTTTGGGATGCTGATTCGTTTAATATATGTTCTTAAACGGAGTAACGCATTATTTTAAATATCCCTTGGGAAACTTTGCATTATTTGTGATACGCCCTTTAAAAAAATGACACTTAAGAGCGATAAAATTTTCTCTTTCTCATAACCACGACCACATAGGCAATAACTTCAACTGCCACAACTATTCCGATAAGGATGAACGGATCAATCCCCAATATTTGAAATAGTGTGGATGGAGTATTGGTGTGCTTGAATGAAACATTTACCGCCTGTTTGTATCCATTGTCAATAAATGAACCAGACGATGGCGATACAGAATATCCGGATACGCTGTTGACAATATATTGGTATGAACCATCCGGAAAGAAGAAAGTGATTATTTTATCTGTGAAATTCTGTGTTACTCCGTTAAGTACTACAAACCATGATGTTCCCGGGAATAATAAAGATTCTGTAAATTTTACTGGATAATCCTTCGTCTTGCTTGTTGAAGATATGATGCTGACTGTTCCAGAATAACAATTAGCAAAATATAAATAGCCATTGTCAGGATCAAATGTGACACCGAATTGAGTTGCCCCAACATCTATGGTATCAATTACAGTATTGGTTTCTCCATTGATCACTGAAGTGCAATTAGAATTGTAATTTGCTACATATAAAAAATTATTGTTGGAATCGAATGCAATACAAACTTGGATTTGTTCAGACCGGAATACTATCTGCTAGCTTGTTGGTTTCACTATTGATCACCGATACGTTATTTGAACCGGAATTTGCGACGTACGCATACCCATTTATAGGGTCGAAGAATATTTAACCGGGTAATATCTGTTCTCATTACCGATAAAATTGCCTCTGAAAAGTGTGTTGTTTCACAGTACCAGTGTGCACTTGACATAATCCCTGCTTTGAGAGACGCTATGATTTGAAAGAAGAGGATTTGAATGTAAACAATAAGTAGAATCTGTACCTTTACTATTTTCAAAATGTGCAATGGACGGTACAAGTGTCGTTACGAGAAATGCACATACAACGATGAATGCGAATATCACGAGTATAGACTTTTTACCTGACCCTAACAATTTTGTCAAACTTTGAAACACTTTTGAAAGATATAAACCTTATTCTATCATATAAAACTCAGAAAAAAAGGGGTGGAAATACAAAATAGATTTGAAACAAGAAATACCCTTGATAAAAAACTAGCATAAATGTAATTAACATATTTTGATTAAGGGTGGAGTACAGAGGTTAAAATAATGGGATCGACAGAGACTTGCAGTTCCTGTGGAAAGGGACTGGTGGATGAAGGTTTTTCCATTTTCGATTGCCCAAGTTGCGGCGAATCAATAATAGGAAGATGTAGAAATTGCAGAGAGCACTCAACTCCTTATACGTGTGAAAAATGTGGATTCACAGGTCCATGAGGTGGCAT
>JAKAYH010000371.1 GCA_021826835.1 Thermoplasmata archaeon
CTCTCTTCACAACATCGGGTAGAACTGGTATATCTTCACCGGTCCACTTGGGTGCCAGTGCAGCTGTGACAAAAGGTTCAACCAGTATCTTTTCCTCCTCAATTCTTATTGTTCGCCAGGTAGCCCCACGAATGACGAAATATGAACCCGGTTCAATTTCATTAAGAACATACCTCTCGTCAAGAGTTCCTACAAATCTTCTGTTTATGACATCAATTACCCTAAAGTTACGCTCACTGGGTATCATGGAAATATTTGTTATGAAATAGTCCAAAGTTCCCGCTCTTCTCCTTATAATATTCTCCTCTAATCTGATCTTCCTGGTTTCAACAAGAAAGTTCACTACTTCGCTAAAGAGATCAGGGGTCATATCGATGAGTGGATAGCTTCTTCTCAAGACATTAAGAAAATTAATTGAATTAAATTCTTTCAATCTCTGAACTTCTAGTATGATCTGATTTGCTACTGTGGCCATTGAACCTTTCCTAATGATAACAGGTTCCAGCACTCGATCATAAACCTGTCCAACGATGGCCATAGCTTCTTCCAGTTCAATGATATCGCTGCAGATAATAACCCCCTTTGAACGCTTCTTTATCCAGTGCCCTGATCTTCCCGTCCTCTGAATAAGTTTGTTTATCTGCCTTGGCGAGTTAAACTGAATAACAAGATCTGCGGAACCAATATCAATGCCAAGTTCAAGTGATGAGGTGCATATGAGACCCTTTATCTCTCCGGATTTGAAGAGCATTTCAGCCTCTTCTCTCACCTCTCTGGAAAGAGACCCATGGTGTACCTTTAAAAGTGATTCCTTATAATATAGTGAAATTCTGAATGCGATATCCTCAGCGACGCTTCTGGTATTTACGAATACAAGGGTTCCGTTATGACTTTCCACAAGCTCATGAATCATAGCAATGGCTCCGGCATACTCTGGATCGCAACCCATTTTTTCTGCAATTTCTGGAGGTGCATTCTTTGCTATTGTGACCTCTATGGAAATATCCTTTTCCATTGACGTTTTGAGAACCTTAACCGATCCATCAGATTTAAGAAAAAGTGCAAGTTCCTCGGGGTTTCCAATTGTTGCTGAAAGACCTATCCTTTGAAAATCTCCACTAAGTTCCCTGAGTCTCTCTAACCCTATGGACAGCTGAGTCCCTCTTTCATTCTGACCCAGTTCATGAAGTTCATCCACAATTACATATTTTATATTCTTCAGGCTTTCATCCATTTTTTTTGAGTTAAGAAGAATCTGAAGCGATTCCGGTGTTGTAACAATAATATTCGCGGGATTATCTCTGAGTTCTTTACGCTGCGCGTCCGACATATCGCTATGTCTTACCTGTATGCGAATTCCAAGATGCTGACCGTATTCCTTGAGTCTTCCAAGAATATCCCTATTTAAGGCTCTCAAAGGTGTTATGAAGAGAGCGCTGATAGGCAATAGAGAATCTTCAATTATTTTTTGAAAAACAGGTAGTATTGCAGCCTCTGTTTTGCCGCTTCCTGTTGGCGATATAAGAATGGCATTTTCACCACTTAAAATTGCAGGAATAAGTTTTTCTTGGGCCTCTGTGAGCTGATCAATGCCGTATCTGTCAAGGAGATTATTTATTGGCTTGATTAGCAAATTTTTTGCGTTCATTGCCATTCATCTTTAAAGGGAAAGGAAAACAATATTTTCATCGAATTCACACTGCCATAACATAACTTATCAGCAAATCAAATTTAATATTCATACATTATGATTCATATTTTAAAAATAGCTCAAAAAATAGGTTTTTTAAATATCTCTAATCGTCATCATCATATTCGTCATCATCGTCGTAATCTCTTCTTTTCCCAATGAAGTCCATGATACAAACCTCCAAGACACCAATTAATTAACAGTTATATAAATTTAACTAATTATGGCTAAAAACAAACATTCGAATTTATCTTTTTAAATTCATAATTCTTATGTAAACTATACATAACGACATAAGAGTCTCCTTCTCAATTTAGTATGAAGAATAAGAATTTATTACAAGTTGTTCATAGTTTCACAAACAATACTCAACATTTTTTAAAAAAATCAAAATAAGTATAATATAGGTGCTGAAATTTACCGATGATAACATGTCAGAGAGACTTGCAGAAGTTGAGATTTCAAAAGAAGGAGAAACATATTTAGCTAGAATTATACTGCCTTCGGGAGATGTAGTAACGCTGGAAAATGACGATTTTGAGGAAGTCCTCGAACAGATAGCGAACGATCTTCAGGAGCGTTTTCCATCATAGGCGGGGATGGCCCAGCGGTACGGCGGTAGCCTGCTAAGCTATTTCTCACTAGAGAGCGAGGGTTCGAATCCCTCTCCCCGCGCTTGATTTTATGTTACAGAACTTGCCGTGGACTCTGTTTATCCCTACATTTCCCTTAATGTAATATTATTCTTGAAACTTTGAATTCTTCCTCAAGAGAGCAATATACCTCAGTTAATCATTTGCAAACACTTTCAGAGGTCAAATAGATCCAAGTTATTGCCTAACTTGTAACAACGTCATTATGGCATTAAGAAATCTCTTTGCAACACGCTTTAAATAGATTTTGTGGTACTGAATTTAGAACACACCAACTAAGTTGAATTACTTTGAATAATTTTACACACAATTCATTAAGTAATATTATCATCAATGTTTTCCTGTTCCGATAAAACACAGTATGTCTTTAATAGTGGTAACCCTTCGTACTTCTATCATGTTAGATAGGAACAAAAATATGCAGTTATTAACTCTGTTGTCACTCATATTTGTAGTGTTCCTCTATTTTAATTACTTTTATTATGACTATATATATCTGTCTCTATATCCGCTGTATTATGCTATTTTAGGCATGTTCATAACATGCACTCTCGTTAACAAATACAGTAACGTGTTAACTAAGTATGGGATTCCAGAATTTTTTTTGGACTGGCACACATATCTATTCATTCCATTCGTGTTTTTGTTGCTTTATTATTTTCCATCACTCATAATCACATTATTCCAAACAGGATTATGGACCGAACATTTCGATTATACTTCATTGATGTTTCCCATAACGTACTCCTGCATGTTATTTTTATTTACAGTTTCCTTTTACCTCTTCAGGCAAAGTGGAGTAAATATTGTAATTTCATTTCTCTTTGCCTTTTCAATAATTCTTGGTGCATCCGCAATTTATGAACCAGTTTTTAATATATTCTATACTTACAATGGAATTTCTGGTTTTTATTACGAAAGTGGCATGTTTGCATTTAGCCTTAGTGCCTTCACTTCAATGAAGTATTGGAAGTTTAGTCATTTATTTGTTATAGTATCAATCATTGAATCTATACTTTTTCTATTATGGTATTACCTGGCATATGGAATTCCGGAGACTTATTTGTCATATCAATTTTTATTTAATGCCCTCACAAAAATAGTCATGTTCTTGCTATTCTTCTTACTTATTTGGGAAGGCACTAAAAATAAAAGAATGTCATGGGATAAT
>JAKAYH010000372.1 GCA_021826835.1 Thermoplasmata archaeon
CCAAAGGGTTGATTATTCTTTTTGAATGGAATATAGCAGCTCATTGATCGGGATTAGAGATATGAGGGTATATCTTAAAGCCATTAGCATTTTCATTTTAGTCTCCATGCTATGCCTGTCCTTTTCATATCTTGTTGATTACAGCCAACAAGCTGAGGTTAAGACTGAAACATACAGCTACCTTGGAGAGAGTGTTAGATTCACAGGAAATATGGCAACACTTGGATTTGGAAAGTACACATTCCCTGTATCTTGGGGAATTTATAAAGTAGATGCTCCCATGGAAAGCGCACGTGAAATGAGATACACACCCTCAGATTCTGGAAAATTCATTAAACCGTTGGGATTTGGCCATTCCAGTTCAAAAAGAATAATCAACCCTTTGGAGAATGCGGCAGTCCTCACTCAATATAACCGGACTGTAAGGATGTCAGAAATATATTCCTTTGGAAATGGATGTATAAACTCTTATCTTACATTAAAAAATACTGGAAATAAACCTGCTATTTTTGAGGTAATATACTCAATAGTTTCTAACCCCGATAAGGAAGCTGTTGTGGATGGTTTCAGATATCATCTTTATTCTATGAAAAGTGCAGGTGATAGTATCCAGATGATACCATCTACCTCTATGTATATTCAGACAGGAAACATGACATTATCCTGGTATGGCGAACAGTCCATTTATCACGGAGGATTACTTAGAAAAAGCAATGATGGAAATCTAGTTTCCATACCCTTTGGGCCCATCTCCCTCCTCCCGAATTCCTCTTATTCCATAGATCCAACGGTGTCGCCATCCTCCATGAGAAACATAGGAACGCCTCCAGGAGGTCGATCTAGTAACTCACAAGCTCCGACCATTTCAAACTTCCAGAACATAACTTCTCCTGAATTAGGCCCGGGTCAATGCTATTCATTTAAGGGTTACGTAAATATCAATGGCAATATGGATGGTAAATATCCACTAACATATGTTGGTTACGGCCAGAAATATCTCAATTCAAGAACATGGAGCTATGTAGGAATGAAAACTATACGAACAAATGGATGTGTTGAGATCACAGTCCCATATAGCGATCTCAGGGAAGTTAGATATCTTAGAATGGTAGCTTTCAACAGATTCGGAATGGAAAAAAATTCAAGGATCATCCATATCTACACGTCAATGTACCCTCCAGTTAACAGAACCATTGGGATATACAATTCAACTGGGTATGTCGTGGGAGCTTATAATATGGCACTCGGAGACGCACACGCCATATATCCAAGAGTTAATTGTACAATTGATAATCAGGGTGGAAAACCTTCTGTGTCTCTTGGCCACCAGGGATTTGAGACGACAGTGACATATCTCAATTCCAGTGCTTCCCCCAATTATTTTTTCCTCTCGCCAAATATGCTCTCTGAAAGGGTTTATGCCATGGACAACTTAACTCCAGATTCAAATCCGTTAACAATTAACAATTACAAGTTATTTGCGGGTTCAAAGACAAATCTCAATGAGAATTCTAATTATTTTAGAAATTTGAAAATCTTCGGCAACAAGGCACTTCAAACGTCATTGTCAGTAGCATCACCCGAATATGCATTTCTCTACACAATAATTTTCTCAACATTGAATTATGTTGCGTCACACTATTTTACCGGGTCAAGCCCAATTATATTGGCGCAGGACTTTGGTGATTGCTTAAATGCAAAATATAGCTATGATGTTAGTTGGGCAACCGGTGCAGAGATGGACAGGCATTACTGGGGAATAGACACCGGCACTGATTATATAAATGATCAATCCAGAGGTGAGTGGTGCAATTTTACTGCGTATCTGATGTATTCGGTATCTCTGACTTTGCCAGGATTTATCAATGAACCAACTGATTGTCTTCACTCCGAGTTGGTGCCGTTTTCAATCAGTTCGTCATACACCATAATGGGTGCTTATAGGGTGTCTTTCCATGAATAAGAAAAATAAAAAGATAGCTGCGATTGTGATGATTTCAATCATGGTGATAAGTTACGTCGCATATTCAGATATCAGTGCTTACATGAAGTCACAGAGAATAGAACCAAAAATGATCACCGAAAAAGAAATGCTGTCGATCCTCCATATTCATAAATATGTCATCAATATAACATGGGAGACTTACCAACCCAACTTTACGAATTGCGGTAATTGGTTCAATGCCGAAACATTTTGGAATGTACTAATCAAATCTCCCAGATTTCCAAATCATCTGTGTTACTTTACTTTCTGCGATCAGCTTCGACTCTTCGATAACCGAACGGGACCATTTGATTTTGATAAATTTTTCTTTAATCCACTTTATATAACAGGAAATGTCAATTTCACATTTTACGTGCCAAATGCAATGTCAATTGGTTGTATGATAAATTATACCCTACACCCCCAATTTAGATCTGGCCCTTATTTTCCGAAAGAAAAGATTTCGTGCCAACTTGGCACTGTACTCATAGCAATAAATTTCACTTCAAACAACGAAGCTAGGGAAGTCTTTTTCAACGTACCCTTCACGGTTCCACGGGGGCTATTGAAGAACGATTTCCTGCTGTATGCAAAAATTGCGGAAGAAATATTTACGAGTGTGAAAAATGTTTCCTACTCAACTCTAGCCAATAAACCCTTCTTCTTTTAAATTACCTTTCAATGAATCCGTCTGATTCTGTCCTGATCTTTGGTGAGTGAGGCTGCTGACCCAAAATATGGAAAGAAACTCCCAGATTTCTTATTTCAACATCTTCTCGAATTGTATTTTCCATTCAGGTGTACCATAAATAGATTTGCGTTTAAATTCACAATCCTTAGATGTCATGAAAAAAGTTCCTTTGACCACGTTGACATGAGATCATAAGAGAGAGTCGGAGAGGCAGCAGATGAATAATCTGACCGCTGCAACTGCAACAGTTATCCAACCGACTGCAACCAATAATCCCGCTATCGCGGCTGATATTCCATAACTTAGCCCAAGACCCACTAGAAAATGTATCCAGGCCGATTTACTTGGATAACTCCAGTGTTTAAAGTAATACTCAAGGAAGTAACCTGAATGAGTCACTTCCAATCCCATAGAGCCTGGCAATACATTTTCAAGTGATTGGATCGCGGGAACTACTGCAATACCTAAGACCGGTAAACCTATTAATGAAAAAAATAGCCCTGACATTAAAATCGCCCAACTACATTTTTCATTTGCTCTTTATTTAACGCATGGTTTACAGACCTCTGAAAACCCTGAACCCCAATCACGAATGATACTTCCGGTGTTTCATACATGATTATCGACATGCTATGCACATAATTATATATATATTTCGTATCCATAATTTAATGTCTGAAACTACTTATTCTACTAGATATTTCAGGCGGAAAGCCTTCATATCTACCTTGAGCATATTCTTCGTGCTTGTGATGGCTCTACAGGCAGCTTTTATAAGAGAGGATATCTTAACTTATGTTTCTATACTTGCTATTATTTTTATTGGAATCCTAATT
>JAKAYH010000373.1 GCA_021826835.1 Thermoplasmata archaeon
ATCTCTTTATATATGAAGCAAAGGAAATTCTAATGGGAAATATGTTTTTATCCAGAGGAATTAGCTCGAATCCCAATAATAAACATGTTGATTTAATAAAAGTTAAAATGACTGGCAAATGTAACCGACAGGAGGAAGGAGAAAAAGAAGTTTTGATAAAGAAATGGAATGAAACTCAAAATGATAATCTTCTATTAAATAAGCTAAATGATATGATTGACGAAGACCTAGAGGAAGATATTGATGAAGATGTTCCATACACCAATGCAATATCGGATAACAATGGTGCGTATGATTTCCCAAAATGGGTTGTATCTATTGAGAATAGAGATGTGGTAATCCCTGAAAATAGAAAGATAGTATTGGTAAAACAGAGCAAAACCTATCTGATCAAAGCGCAGAAATTAATCCCAGGGGATAGAATTTTGGTCACTAAAGATTTTAACCCAAAACCCCTGGGTGAATTTGTGTGGGAAATCATGGAAAGAAAATTTGGTATACAACGTAAGACTCATCCGGGAAATGAATGGCGGGTAAAACTTAAAGGTTATATGAATGAAAACCCTGGAATGACATATTCGCAGATATTAAAGGAACTGAAGCAGATACATGATATAAAAATTCAAACTCCGGCAGCTATTTATCTCTGGCTTGAGTCTTACGATGTAATTGGCCCACGCGATTTTGAAACTCTTGAAACAATAGCTAAACTTGTAGATTCGGAGGATAAATTAAAAGACTGGTGGAAAGGGCTCCAAGATATCCGCAAAATGCACGGTATGATGATAAGGTACCTATGGAAGGTTTTCACATACAACGCAAAGGAACTGAAAGAAAAGGCAGAGGAGGATTATGTTGCGGATTATAATCTGGGATTAAAGATTTCTGAAATTTCAAAACTTGTGCGCCTTGCCATAATTACTGGAACTCCGAGAAGATTTGAAAGCGAATCGTAGAATGCCTGATGCTGGTTAAAGTTTTTTGTTCTCAAAATGGAGTGGACATTTCAGCGATTTTATCGATTATCTGGGCAAGCTTCCACACACTATTGTCTTCTATGAGGAATCCAATTTCCAGATTCCAGATGAAACCTCTTGAAGTCAGGTTTGATGATCCAACGATTGCTATTTTTCTGTCTACAACCATAATTTTGGCGTGGAGATCGACTTTTCCATATGGATCAAATATATATATTTTCGAGGACTGATTCCTGCCTTTCAGTGAATTTAGAGAATCAATAATCTCGTTTCCGAATTCCTCACTTCTGTTGATTACGAATGTAAATTTAACCCCTCTATTTAAAGCCTTATCTATAGCTAACAATACTTTATTTGCCCCTGTCGTGACTGCGTATGAAAGAATTTGAATCTCATCTTTGGCTTTGTTGATAAGTTCCAGCATAGAGGACTCTGTAGATCTCGCCCCCATTTTTAAAATATCTGGGTGGGTGGATAATATTTCTATGCGTGTCAAGGAATATTCTCCAGTATCAATCCTCGATCAAGCCATAGGTTTCTATGTGTGCAGGCTGTCTCTGAAATCAGTGTGCACCCATAGCAACTGGAACCATTGACTCTGGTTCCATCCGCACCGAATTGATCCTGGATGCAAAGTGGATCGTTAGAGCAGGACTGAAGCGAATCTATTGCTGAATCATATATATGTTGAAATGAATCCACTTGTGAAATTAGCCCCCCTGATGTGCCATCACTTCCAGGTTGTGTTGCATAAATGATGACCCCTCCTCGAGGTTTTTTTCCTTTAGTGTCAAGATATATCCTTTCATGTATAGCTGAGGAAGAGTAACCGGAATCAATGGAAAGAGAACGTATTATTGAGTGCGACAACGTGTGGAGATAAACAAATAAAGGATGCACCTCAACTTTTTGATTTCCATATCGGAATAAAGTGGAGTCGTAATTATATTGCAAAGAATATGCCTTATACCATTCTTCAGCTCTTTTTCCATTCAGTTTTGGGAGTAAACCATCAACTGTGCTGATGAAAATTCCCTCTCCATGCAATTCCATGCCAGGGTACCACTTTTCCCCATTCGCTTCGATGAAAGATACATCCACTGCTTTCGCTTCCCCGCCAGACCCCTGTGATCTGATCTCCCTTCTGTATGATACCTGCACGGCAATCTCTGATAATTTGCTTATAGGTGTTGCGATAAATGTTCTATTATTTACGTCTGTAAATTGCTTAACCCTGTTCTTATCAACCTCGAACAGCACATTTGTACTCCGTTGGTTTTGGCGGTATACTGGTGGAGCCCCATCCCTACTTGCTTTTAGCAGTTCGTTTAGCTCCTCGATAATAAGTTCCAGATAGTTTGTTGCAGAAGGTTTATTTAGATCGTTAATTGACTGAGAAATTTCATTCCATGTATGGTCAAGTATGGCATTCACTTTATCTTGCCTTATAAACCCATTTTCTTCTAGCTTCCTCAAGAGCACTTCAATTTCGCCCTTGCTTGAAAATGTTCCTGTCAGAAAGTGTGATTTCAGCAACTGATCATCTAACATTCGGTGAAGTGCAGTATCTCTAGGAGGTATGGTTAACAGAGAAACTATATCTGCAATTCTCAGGTTTGATGCCTGCCTCTGTATAATTCTGGCCTTGTAGCTACACGATTTACGTGGTGGTGAACTTCCATTGAAATCTTCTCTTTCAGGAAATCTACCATGACAGGGCCATGTTTCTCTATATGCATATTCGAGTGATTTTGATTTGATTCCACAATCAGGGCATTTTATGAAAATGTTGGATAGAGAGCTCCCGCCTCCAGTCCATATAAACCAAGACTTATTATTACACTGCTTCTTATCTGCGTGTATAAAAAAACTCCAGTCAAAATCGTCCACATGACCCCCGGGACAGGCCAAAATAAATCTTACAGCCTGTCGATTCTTTAGAAGGGGTTCTTTGCATACAGGGCATTCCTGCAGACTGGAATAATATAGAATGTAAATGTTATCCTTGTTGCTATCATCGTGTTTGTTTGTATTAACACATAAATTCCAGTTCGGAAAAATTTTTGTTCTGTAAATAGGAATAGAATCGTCTCTTGACAGTTCTGCATTTGATGGCAAACGAAAAACTTTTGCTCCTCCGAGAACGCCTTCTCTCATTCTAGAGTTATAAATTTCGTAATCTTCTATCCTTATTGTTCGGTCACAGAATAACCCTATATCTGCTGTCGGTATCAGTCTAGGGCCATTCCTCCCTTCAATTATCGAACCTGGACCATATGTTGTAACGTATTGAGATGGTCTAATACTTTGTGCTGACATTTTTATCCCTCAAGTTTCAAATGATGTTGTTTCCTCTATATCTCTAAGTGACTGCGGAGCATCATCATAAATGGTGGTTACATGGTTCGAACGCCTATGTATCGAATCTCCGAGAACCACATCATTGTTTGTTTTGAAGTACTCCACATATTTTACACTTCTGCCATTGCCTTTAGATCTTGCGTTTCCCTGTTCGATAATTGAAGGGAG